>JAQWSU010000003.1 GCA_029243025.1 Pirellulaceae bacterium
TCCGGCAACTGTCGGGCGTTGGTCGTTTGCCGATCGGCTGTGAGTATTACGTTTGACACTTGAGCAACGTTGCTTTTGTGATCCGTTTCCGTCCACAGCAGGGCGGCAGCGATTTGGGGCGAGGCCAGTAAGGGAGTCGCGCCACGGGCATAATTTCCGTTTTGGAAAGCGAATACGAGGTCCCCAGAATCGAAATCGCCATCTGCATTCCAGTCGCCCTCGGCATAGCTGGAGTTGCCGGGAACATTATCCTCATATTCTCCAGCTCGAAAAACGGCGACGAGGTCTCCCGAATCGAAAACGCCGTCTGCGTTTGAGTCGCCAATGACGGGGGGGACTTCTGCCGTGCCCGGCGAGCCCCCGTTGGCCGCGCTGGGACGCCAACTAGCGGCCTGCCCCCAACTGGCGAGATCAGTATTGTTGGTATCGATCAATTCGAGAGATGGGCCATCGCCGTCTGTGATTGGATACCAATCATCTGAATAGGTGAATTGCTGAATCGGAAGTCCATCACCGAGGAGCGTTAGTTGCTCTCCGCCGTTACTCAAATTTCCGCGCCACTGTCCGGTGATAGGTAAGTCGTTTCCATAACGGAAGCGAAAAGCCTCGACGTCTTCGACAATCAAGACTCGTTCACCGGCCGCTAATTCGGTGATGAGTCCCTCCGCAAAAAGGAACTGAATTCCTTGCGGATCGCCGTTGAGAGGCGCTTGCACAAATTCGGCACCGGTTAGATCTAACGTTTTCTCACTCCGATTGACCAACTCAATAAATTCAAAGTCATCTGCGTCACTAAAACCGGCCCTGACTTCGACTTGGGAAGGGGCTGACGGATGATAGTGTATTTCACTGATTCTGAGCGATTCGGTTAATTCGGAAGCGGTTGCGGTCGTGGCGATAAACGACATAGGATCCGACCAGTGACTCCAATGTCCGCTGCGATCTTGCATTCGCACGCGTGCTCGGTAGGCATGGCCCGCTTGAACTGCGGATGACGGCGGCGCGATTTGGGAGTCGAATTCTGCCAGGACGCCTGACTCCCAAGTCGAGTTCCATTCCAACAACAAATCAGCGTTCGGGTTAAAAGCGGGGGCATTCGGATCGGTAACTTCTGCGATCCGCCATTCGATGCCCGCAAATGTGTCATTGCCTTGAGCGTCAGAAAAGTTCGAGGTTTTAAAACGAAGCCCATTAGTAGGGAAGTTTGGATTCCCTTGGTAGCTGATCGTCGGTTTGGCCGGTACAGCCTCATCCTTGGCCCGCGAATTGGTCAGCAAACGATCGAGATGTCGGGCTCGGCCACCATTCGGAACACTTCCTCCAGGCCAATTACCACCCTGGAAGGCAAAGTCCTTCATGTTTTGCACGAGTGCGTCGATTCCCTTGGTCCCTTCCCCTGTGAGTCCGTTGTAACGGCCTTCGGAGGCGGGACCGCCTCGCCAACGGTCGAAGTCGGCCGCTGCCATCGGACGTAGCACGTCGGCGAATTGTTCGACTAAAGGCTCAATTTGGTCTCTCTGCCATAGCAGATCTCGGATTTCGCGAACCGCGTTGTAGTAGGCTGGCCAGAGTTCTTCCGTCGAGTTGCGATCGGAGCCTCCCCCGGATGCGGGAAAGACACTGTTGTAGACCACATCGTGGCCGGAGTTCCAAGTCGGTCCCCAACTGGCGTCGGTGTCCCAGGGAAGGATCCAGAGTTTGCCCCGATTGTTATTTTCCGGTAAGTAATCTGGCTCGAAATAGTAGACCATGTTCTTATTGGCGTCGGGCCAATAATCGTAATGTCGAATCGCTTCGGTGAAGGCGTGGTATTGGAAATATTTTTCCAGGTTGACGTGGGCGTTGATGTAATCCGCCGTACTGCGGCCACGCAGCTTGTTTTCAATTTCGTTGTGATCGGATCCGTCGTTGACGGCATTGGGAGCCTGGTAGCGTTGTTGTTGTTCCCAACTGCGGGTTTGATTGATCAGTTTGTAAAGATTGCCCCGTTCCAGCTCATGATTGTCGAGAAACCGAACGTCGTAAGTTTCAATGACGAAGTTCAATCCCCAGAAGTCGCCGGACCACTGATCGGGCGACTCTTCGGCTCCGTCAATCACACGGAAATGGATGTAGAATGTCTCGGGGGCAGGGACGCCTAGTTGATTGAACAGGTGCATATTGACGGTTTCGTTCAAAGCCCAAGTCTGTGTTTGACGATTGTCGAACATTTTACCAGTGGTCAAAGTTCGCCATTTCTCGGAAATGGGCTCACCGGCTTGGTCTTTGGCTTGGAAATATTGACCGTCGTTGAAACGGAATCGCATGCTGCGTTTTCCGGAGAGATGATACCGCCCATTTGCGCCGCGGAGACGCATATTGATGTTGTCGTAAACGACTCCGTCATAGACAAAAGCCGCTGGCCAATTGTAGGCAAAGCGAGCTTGCGTACCCTGGCTGATTTGGTTCCGTCCACTGTAGCCCATCATCGTCGTCACATCTTCATTTCGAGCGATCAGATGATAGACGGGGACTGATTCGAGCGTTTCCGATTTGTGCTGACCATAATCGGGAACGCCATCGTAAACGAAATAAGCGAAGTTTCTGGCGGCATCATCTTCGTAGGGGACCGTCACGGATTCCGACAACGTATCGCTGATATTGATTCGATATCGCATTAATGTGCGATGGCTTTGGCCAGGAATCGAGGCCGTGTAGAGATGATCGCCTGCAACGGTATCAGCGCCGGTCCCATCGTCGACCATCACCAGCGTTGTCCAATTTGCTGGGTCTACGTAGGCCGGGTTTACCTCTCGTGGATCATCCGGGCCGCGACGTAGATCGCGAATTGGCAGCGGTAAAAGTGTTGGGATAAAGTTTCCGGGTGAAACAATTTGATAATCCAGGCTCACCGATTCAACGCCGTTGGGGTCCGTTACCTTCGCCGTGATGATCGTGGTTTCGTTAGCCTTTGGCTGTTGGGGGGAGTGACTCACTTGCCGGATTTGAGGTGGGGCATTATTGGCGTGTACGCTGTTGATCGCATTTGGCGTTGGTGCCACGGAGGCACGCCAGCTACCACCTAGCTGATTGTCCAGGGAGGGATGGATCAACTCCATCGAAGGGCCATCGCCGCCGGCAGCGATCGGCCAAGGAAAGCCTTGTCGATAATCAACCCGATCGACCATATCGCCTGCGGAATTGCGAAGGGTGATCTCTTCACCTTCACTGGAAAGACGACCCGCATAGGGACCGATTGCATTCACTCCAAATTGTTCTTGCAACGTTGCTGGGTGTTGAGCGATGACCAGATAACTCAGGGGCTCGATGATTGTGCCTGCGGGGATGACGTAGCGAATGCCATTTGTGAAAAACCAATCGGAGAGATCTGCGGGTTGATGTCCTTGATTAAAAAGTTCGATGAATTCAGCCGGAACCGTATTTTCTGGTGGGTCATAGTGAACCTCGTTGATGATGACTTGTTGATCGATGGGTGCAACAACCAAGTTCACAATTGCCTCAGTAGAAGTCAGCTCACCATCGTTTACGGTGTAACGGAATTGGTCTTTACCCTCAAAGCCTTGCTTCGGGGTGTAGACAAAACTACCGTCATTTTTCAATTGCAGGTCGCCGTGTGTGGGGGGCTGACTCACCAAGGGGGTCAAAATTGGATTATCCACATCAATGTCGTTGGCAATTAAACCCGCTTCTTTTGTGATTGTCAGTGGGGTGTCGACGAACGTGAGGTAAAGATCTCCTGTCGCAATGGGGCGATCATTGATTGGGAGGACGTTGAACGTCACAGTTCCCACGGTCGGCGAACGGTCTGCATAGTCGGCGATGCGATAGGTAAAGGAATCAAGGCCTGAGAATTCAGGGTCTGGCACGTAGTCGAAAGATCCGTCGGCCTGCAAGGAGAGGGATCCGTGTTCGGTGGAGCTGATTAAAGTTGCGCTGAATTTATCGTTCTCCGCATCAACATCATTCGCCAAAATTCCTAGTTCCGAATCGCTCGTAATTCGTCCATCTTCGGAAAGCTCGTAATGGTCATCAGCTGCGAGGGGAGGGGAATTGATCGTGAGTGTAACGGTGACTTCATTCGATAATCGGGTTCCGTCATCGATTTGGTAACCGAAGGTCGTTACCCCAGAAAACCCTGCCGGATCGTAGTTGAAAGAACCATCTTCGCTAAGCGTAAGATTGCCTGATGCCACGTCGGTGGCAATTTTTGCGATCAGCGGCCCCGCATCCAAGTTGACATCATTCGCAAGCAGGCCCTCTGCAGCGGCGACATTCAGAATCTGGTCAGGCGCTGATTTGTATTCATCAGGAACAGCTATGGCTGGGTCGTAGGTTGGTGTGACCGCAATGGTAACCGTGGTCGGTTCGGACTCGCGAAAATCCACCGCCGCATAACGAAAGGTGTCTTCGCCGAAGAAATTCAAGTCCGAATCGTAAATGAACGAACCCTTTGGGTTGAGAGAGAGAACGCCGTGTTGAGGTGGATCGATCAGAATAGCAGTCAAACTGTCCCCCTCGGCATCCAGGTCGTTTGCCAGTACGCCCGTCGCAACGTCGGCAAACAGCAATACGCTGTCCTCCGCCGTGGTGTACGAGTCGGGCTGCACCTGGGGAGGCTGATTGTCGTAGTAGGCGGACAGTTCGTTTCGGATTTCTAGCCACTCGGCAGCATTGAGGGCACCGTCGTAGAAGCGGATTTCGCTGATGTCGCCTGCAAACCCCGCCGCATTTCCACTGAGAGTGTCCCCGAAGACTATCTCGGTATCACTCAGAGCTAATGGAGAGCCATCATCCCGGCTGCTGGTAGGCTGGTCATCAACATAAATTGTCATTGTTCCAGCCTGCCGTGTGAACGCGACGTAGTGCAATTGTCCATCATTCAAGCCGGTTGCGGTCGAATAAAGACTGGTGACCGGTTGTAGAAAGCCGCTTTCCAGCCCGGCACCGATTTGCCCCTGCGAATTCATGGCGATGCCCCAACCCTTGGAGAAGCCCAGGGCATTGGCATCAACCAGGCCAGCCCCTTCGAACCAGTTGCCATTTTCACCGGGGAGCGTTTGACTGTCGGAGACAAAGGTAACAATCACCGAGAAGTTATCCGCGCGATTGATGGGATTGTCGGCAATCGAGATTCGCAAGCTGTCGTCGCCGTCGGACGGATGGAAGCGGACGGTAGATCTTCCGCCGTATTGTTGTTTGATCAGGGTTGGCGTACCGCGATTTTTGGTTGGCACTGCCGCAATGGAATCGCTCCAGTTACTGACTTGATCTCCATCGTTCAAAAGATGGTTTAAGTCCTCGGCTCGCCATTGGGCAACTAGATCGCCGGCGAGCAAGCGGCGATCCTCAAGCGACTCCAGAACAGCGATTCTTTTAGACAGTCGCCCTCGTCGATATTTTTTGGGCATGGTGGAACTCGCTAACAATTGATCAATCAAATAATTAGATCAAAAAGTCGTGATGATTTTCAAAAAGATCTTGAGCTCGATCCTCGGGCTCTGGAACATCCGCGTCCAAAGTTGATTGTTTCTCATCGAGCGCAAACAGTAATTCCCTTGCTGCAATTTCTTCCGGCAACTGTCGGGCGTTGGTCGTTTGCCGATCGGCTGTGAGTATTACGTTTGACACTTGAGCAACGTTGCTTTT
>JAQWSU010000004.1 GCA_029243025.1 Pirellulaceae bacterium
GGGAGAAGGTCAGCAGGGAGAAGGTCAGCAGGGAGAAGGTCAGCAGGGAGAAGGTCAGCAGGGAGAAGGTCAGCAGGGAGAAGGTCAGCAGGGAGAAGGTCAGCAGGGAGAAAGTCAGCAGGGAGAAGGTCAGCAGGGAGAAGGTCAGCAGGGAGAAGGTCAGCAGGGAGAAGGACAGCAGGGAGAAGGTCAGCAGGAAGAAGGTCAGCAGGGCCAACAACAACAGGAAACCTTTCCCGGCCAAAAACGAATCGAGGCCGCTGAAGAAAAGATGCGAGAAGCTGAAATGCGTCTCGAAGAAGCAAAGCGGCAGGCAGCGATCGAAGAACAGGAAGCTGCTCGTCAACTCCTTGAGCAAGCCAAGGCGGAATTAGAAGAAATCCTACGACAATTACGAGAGGAAGAGATCGAGCGAACCTTGGCAATGCTTGAGTCACGATTTCGAAAAATGTTAGAGATGCAACTCAAAGTCTACGATGACAGCCGACGACTCAGTCAGATTCCTTTAGCGAAGCGCGATAATCAGACAGCAATTCAATCCGGTCGCCTCGGCGCCCGAGAATTGCGCATCGTGACAGAAGCTGACAAGGCACTTTTACTGCTCAGAGAAGAAGGATCATCCGTTGCCTTTCCTGAGGCGGTCGAGCAAATGCACGCGGACATGCAACAGATTGCAGAACGATTATCGCAAGTAAAACTTGACCGAATCACACTCGGCTTGGAAGAAGATGTCATCGCCGGCCTGGAGGAGATGATCGAAGCGTTACAAAAAGCACAACAAGACGCTGAACAACGTCGCCAACAACAACAACAGCAGCAGCAGCAAAATGGATCGCCGGAAGACCAGGCGTTAGTAGACGCTATCGCCGAGCTAAAAATGATTCGCGCCTTACAAGTACGAGTCAACAAACGAACTCAAAGATACGCGAGACTGCTTGACGAGCCAGACAATCCAGTTGGGCAAGCGATCGACACAGAGCTTGTTGAATCCCTCAATCAACTCTCAAATCGAGAGGAACGGATCCGACAAATCACGCGGGACATCGTTTTGGGGAAAAACCAATGAAACCCATTCGCACACCGATTTTTCTTGCATTAGTACTTGCGGCCGGCCTGCCGACTTTCGGATCAGATGATTTGGCCCGTCGAACATCCTGGAGCGTTCCAGCCTGGCCGATGTTGCAAACCCAACTCCAAGATTGGTTTGAAGAGAGAGAGACGACCGAAGAGCAGCAATCGGCTTTCGAACTTCTTTGGAGCGAGACCGAAACCTCACCCGACGAACAGCAAGCCCCCCAAATGCTTCTCGACCGCGTCATCCAATCCATTGCCGTCGTCAATCCGGCAGTGAAAGATCTATTGCAACAACTGTCCAAACCGACTTCGCCCCGAGGGAAGTTTGACACGGCAGTACTTTACGATAAAACCCTACCCGAGTGGGCACGCAAGAATCTTCAACTACGATATGCCCAATGGCTAGCGGACGGCAAATACTACAACGAGGTTCGTGAGCAGTTAGAGCCACTTTCGCCCGCGGATGTTGTCGACCCGGCTTCTCTACTGTTCTACCAAAGCGTGGCCTACCACCGTCTCCTCGCTAAGGAGGAGTGCCTCACCTCACTTAACCTGCTGCTCGAGAACGAAGCCACCATTCCGCAACGTTACGCAACGATCGCTAAGCTGATGAAGTCAGATATCGAACCCCTCAAGCCAGATTCACTTGACGAAGTGGCTCGCTTGATGGACAGCATCAAAGTGCGACTGGGTCATGGTCGAGCGGGAACGAGAGTCCGCAAAGAAGAAGATGACGTGATCGCAAAGCTGGATAAGATGATCGAACAATTGGAGCAACAAGCGCAACAATCGCGTTCCCAAAGCGGAGGCGGCCAAGGCAATTCCGCACCCAATGCTCCGATGGACCAGAGTGTTCCGGCAGAAGCCAAGGGCCCGGGAAATGTCGATCCGAAAAAGCTTGGAGCACAAACCGACTGGGGAAACCTGCCAGCCAAAGAGCAAGAGGAAGCACTCCAACAACTCGGCAAAGATTTACCATCTCACTACCGAGAAGTGATTGAAGAATACTTCCACAAGCTGGCGAAGGATGGCGTTCAAAAACAGCCCTAAATATTATTTAGCCCCCCAACCCAAGGTGAAACGATGAACAACAATCGATTCGCCTTCCACTTATCCGAAGAGGGACGAGAGGATGATTTACTTCGCGTTGTTTTTCGCCTTAGCGGGAGCAGTTAACGCTGAGTTGGAGATGCGTGATGGTCAGACAACGAGCATTGAGTTGGACCAACTGAATGAGTCAAGCATCATGGCAATTTCAGACGGGCAACCGAGAACGATTTCCGCTGAGGAAGTACGAGCTCTGCGATTCGCGCACTCGGAAATCAGTTCACAAAATAAGCTTATCGCCCGACTACGCAATGGAACGACTTTATTTGCGACGAACATCACCGCAAAAGATGGCGAGATCACGATCCAACTCGGCGTTGGCCCTGAATTAACGATTCCGAATCGCCTGATCGATTACGCTTTGCTCCAGTCAAGTAGCGTGGCCTTCGATTTGGAACGCAAAGAGATCCTCGCGACCAAGCCAATCGGCGACGTCATCATCATTCGTCGGCCAAACCAAAAGCTTGACTCGGTTGAGGGTGTGGCGGGAGACATCACAAATGATGCCGTCAGTTTCAAACTCGACGACGACTGGATCGATGTCCGCCGAGGCAAGGTCGACGGCATTTGGTTTTTCCAACCAACGGAACTGGCTCAGCCAAACCCACGTTGCAACGTAAAGCTGGTCGATGGCAGCGAACTGCAAGCTGCAAAGATCTCGAATACGCCCGACACCATTACCGTGACCACAACTGACGACCTGGTCTTCCGGATCCCTACGAATCGCATCCGTGCATTCGAATTTAGTTCATCAAAATCGATTTTCTTGAGTGATCTAGAAATCGAACGTGCCACATTGACCCCATCCCTGGACGTCCCCAGCCTTGCCAACGACTTATCTGAGCTTGGCGTGGAACAGCCGCTACTCCCCCAAGCCAACTCGAGTTTCATTGGCAGCACGTCTTTGAAGCTAGAATCTTCGGACGGTGTCATCAATGAGTACACGAAGGGACTGGCGATTCATAGCCGCACCGAACTTAGCTATCGACTAGCCGGCGAATACCGACAATTCCAAGCCCTCGCTGGCCTTGATCCAACAACTCGACGAACAGGATTTGTTTCCTTAACTATTCGAGGCGACGACAAAGAATTGTTTCGATCGGACATCCGCCCTGGTACGCCGCCGGCTGAAATCGACCTCGATCTAACGGGCATCAATCGATTAACGATCTTCGTAGATTATGGTGACACCTCGGACATCGCCGACCGCTTGAACCTTTGCGACGCGAGATTGACGAAATGACACGTGTATTTCTGATCTTTCATTGTTTGCTCATTGCATCTTCCGTGGCCGAATTAGCGTCCGCGGAAGAACCCTTATCGATTCCCGCACAGGTCATGGCCGCCCAACAGCAACGAATCGATGCGATCCAACGAGCCAGTGAGTCAACCATCTCGGTGTTCTCCGCGGGAAAAGCGGGAGGAGGTGGGTCAGGTGTCGTCATCACTCCCGATGGTTTTGCCTTGACAAATTTCCACGTCAGCAAACCCTGCGGCGAACATATGAAATGCAGCATGAACAACGGAGAGCTTTACGACGCGGTGATCGTCGGTCTTGATCCCACCGGAGATGTTGCTCTTATTAAAATGCTTGGTCGGGAAGATTTTCCTGCCGCAAGGATGGGTGACAGTGATCTGGTCCGTGTTGGTCAATGGTGCTTTGCCGTTGGCAACCCATTTTTATTGGCTACCAACTTTCAACCGACCGTGACCTATGGAATCGTATCCGGAGTCCACCGTTATCAATACCCGGCCGGCACGCTGCTGGAGTATGCCGACTGCATTCAAACTGATGCAGCCATCAATCCGGGAAACTCGGGCGGTCCACTCTTTAACGAGCAGGGACGACTAATCGGGATCAACGGTCGGGGCTCCTTTGAAAAACGAAAGCGAGTGAATGTGGGCGTCGGCTATGCGATCTCAATTAATCAGATCAAGCATTTTCTTGGCCACCTAAATAGTGGACGCATCGTCGATCATGCGACCCTGGGCGCCAACGTTTCCTCGGATGAAGATGGCAGCGTTGTTGTGACAAACATCCTGGAGTCTTCCGATGCCTATCGTCGGGGCCTTCGATATGGCGACCAAATTATCGCTTTCGGCGGCCGTCCGATCGAGACCGTGAATGGTTTCAAGAACGCCCTAGGAATCTTCCCGAAAGGCTGGCGAGTGCCGCTCAGCTATCGCCGCGACGGCGAACGCTTTGATGTGCACGTCAGGTTAGCCGGCGTGCATGGGGCGGGTGAACTAATCGCAAAAGTTCAGAGTGGCCCAGCAACACCACCGCTCCCAATGCCGAAACGACCAGACAAAAAAGAACCCGAGGGAAAAGAACCTCCCCAGCGGCCCGCCTTGCCAAAGCTAAAGTTACCGGAGTTGCCTTTGGTCAAAAAGCTTCCTGATTCAGTCAAATCCGTGCTGAAGACACGTCGCGGCTTCGCAAATTACCACTTTAACGAGGCCAACCGAGATCGCGTTTGGCAAGCGTTACGCACAAAGAGCGACTTTTTTGACCAACAAGCCACCTGGACGCTTCGCGGTCAAGTCACGGATCAAGGTTCGATGCAAATCACCTTGGATGACGATCAGACTCTTGCTCAAATCACAACGGGGCAGGGTGCCACCGATCTACTGATCGATATGACACAAAATCTCGAATCGCAATTGGAGCCGGCCGGCAGCGGTGGAATGCTGGTCGCCTTGCACCTGTGGCGTTACTTCATGGTCAATGGCCCCAACAAATTCGGCGAACTCTATTATCTCGGCAAGGCACCTTGGCCGGGACAACCCCAACCCGTTGACGTCCTAATCGGCACGCACGACGCGATTGAAGCCTGGTTTTATTTTTCCCCGACATCCGGTCAGCTTCTCGGCATGGAAATGTACCCCGACATCGGCGTTGACCCGTGCGAACTTGATTTTCGCGACTATCGAAAAATTGATGGCCAGGATGTGCCCTTTGAGATTGAGATTCGTTTCGGTGACACCCAGTTCGGCCTGCTGAAACTCGACAATTTTCAAGTGACCCCCAAACCGGAGAACGATGCTTGATGGACATTCGTGTGCTAACGGGCAGCTGGAACAGCCATCTGTCGACCCGCCCTCTCAACCCGAATCAAAGCAATTCGCCTTCTTTGGTGTCCGCAACTTGGGGATCGCTCCGAGGATGGGCAACAGGAACGGTGTTCGCATTGGCGTTACTCACGAATCTTACATCAGGACAACTGAATTTACCGGCCACCATCAGCGAGGTACAACCCAAACTGGTCAAGATCTATGGCGCCGGTGGCATCCGAGGCTTGGAAGCCTACCAAAGCGGCTTCCTGATCAGTGAAACAGGGCACGTGCTAACGGCGTGGAGTTACGTGTTGGATACAGACTACATCACCGCCGTGCTTGACGACGGGCGCAAATTCAAAGCGGAATTGGTAGGCGCCGACCCCCGCAGTGAAATCGCGGTTTTAAAAATCGATGTCAGCCAGGTTCCCTTTTTCGCTTTAGATAAAGAGGTTTCCAAGAGCAACATCGGTGATCGAATCCTCGCCTTCAGCAATCTGTACGGGATTGCCGCCGGCAACGAACCTGCCAGCGTCCTGCATGGCCACATTGCTGCGATCACCAATCTGCAAGCTCGCCGCGGAGTGTATAAAACCGCTTATGACGGCCCGGTTTATATCGTCGATGCTATGACGAATAATGCCGGAGCCGCAGGCGGAGCCTTAACCACCTTCCAAGGCGAGTTACTGGGCATCCTTGGCAAGGAACTGCGGAACGCCCAGACGAACACATGGCTCAATTTTGCCATTCCGATTACGAGTCTCAAATCGACCATCGAGGATATCCTTGCCGGTCGCGTGCGACGAGAGCGTGAAGCCAGACGAATCAAGCCTGAACAACATCTAACGCCAGCCCTGCTCGGACTCGTCCTGATTCCGGATGTGTTGCCGAAAACGCCCCCCTTTGTCGAACGGGTCATTCCGCATTCGGCCGCAGCTGAGAAGAGCATCCGCTCGGATGATCTGATCTTGTTTGTCGGCCCAAACATGGTGCAAAGTCGGCAGGAATTGATTGAAGAACTTTCCTACATCGACCGCCTCGATGAGGTCGCGATCACGGTGCTTCGAAATCAGCAACTCATGGAAGTTGAGCTGACAGCTCAAGACTGAATGACCTTGGAGTTTTTTACCTGATGATGCACAAGTATACCTTCCCCCTTGTTCTTTGTTTGGCCGTGAATGCGATCTTACAAGGACAAGCAACTTCGCTCGAATCGCTCGAACAAAAGGCGCTCCGTACAGCCGCCGAACAGATCGCTGACTGCGTCATCCAAATTGAAACCGTGGGGGGATCGGAAAAAGTCGGTAAGATCCTGGTGGGAGCCGGTCCGACCACAGGCTTGATCGTTTCCAAGGACGGCTTGATCGTCTCCGATGCTTTCAGTTTCGCCCAAGATCCAACCTCGATTCTGGTGACACTGCCCAGTGGCAAACGTCGCCCTGCCAAGATTATTTCTCGCGACAACAGCCGTATGCTCGTGCTGTTGAAGGTAAAAACCGAGGAAACACTTCCCGTACCGGATGCGGCTCCGATCAAAGACATCAAGATCGGCGAGTGGGCTATTGCCGTCGGACGCACCTTCTCTCCATCCAACGTCAATATTTCAGTGGGAATTGTCAGCGCCAAAGATCGGGTCTGGGGGAAGGCAATTCAAACCGATGCGAAAATCTCACCAGCAAACTACGGCGGCCCATTGGTAAATCTTCAAGGACAGGTCCTTGGAGTCCTCGTGCCGCTCTCGGTCGATACAGAACTGTACGATGCGCGGGGTAAGCGAACACCACTCGGCATCACCGCAGGGCACGAGTGGTACGACTCGGGAATCGGCTTTGCGATTCCCTTCGAAGATGTTTTAACTCGACTCAAACAGCTTCAAGAAAAAGAGCTATTTCGAGGACGAATGGGAATTTCAATGAAAGGATCCGGCATCGGTAGCCCTGCAGTGATCGCGGCTGTCCAGGTTAACTCGCCCGCTGCGGACATTGGTTTAAAACCGGGTGACCAAATCATTGAAGCCAACGGTGTGAAGATCCGTCGACAAGCCGAGTTACGCCATGTGCTCGGTCCTCTGTATGGCGGCGATACGGTCAAACTTGTCGCCATGCGAGGTGATCAGCGCATGGAATTCGATCCCGTCCTGGTGGACGCACTTCCCGTCTACGAACATCCCTTCCTGGGAATCCTACCCGTGCGGGAAGAGCCTGAGACAGTCAAAATTCGCTGGGTCTACCCCGGTGGGCCAGCCGAGAAAGCTGGACTGATGGCTGGAGACACGTTGGTTAAGCTCAACCAACAACCGATCCAAGGGATCAGCGAACTTCGCGATGCCTGTGCCAGCATTGAACCGGGCCAAACCGTCCAATTGGAATACACGCGAGACGGCGAAACCAAGTCGGCCGACATCACGCTCGAGACCCTGCCCACCGAGATCCCCCAGGAACTGCCTCGTCCAACTCACAACGACCAAGTCCCCCCCGCTGCCACCACCGGCGAGATCGAAATCGAGATCCCTGAAGAAGCGAATGCGTGCGTGGCATACGTGCCGGACAATTACGATGCGAGGCGACCCTACGGATTACTCGTCTCACTCCACCCCCCGGGAGCGCCCGACCACAAAGCGCCCATCGAGGATTGGAAAGCAGCTTGCCAAGCTTACGATCTCATTCTGCTGATGCCAAAAGCCGAGAAAGCCGAACGGTGGCAGCCCACTGAGGAAGCTTTCATCCGCAAAACGATCGACGAGTGCATGAATCGATACAATATTGATCCGACACGTGTCGTCGTAGAAGGCTATCAGGGAGGGGCAGCCATGGCCTATCTTTCCGCGTTCAAACACCGTGATCTGATCCGGGGTGTGGTCGCAGTCGACGCTGCTTTGCCACTCCGAATCGGACAACCTCAAAACAATCCGATCCAAAGACTGGCGATCTTGACGGCGATTGCGAAAAAGTCGAAGCTCTACGAACGATTCAATCAGGGAGTGGAACAATTACGAGAGATCAAGTTTCCTGTGACAGTGCTGGAAACCGGAGATGAGGCTCGAGCCTTAACTCCACAAGAGCGGGAGGATGTGGCCAAATGGATCGACGCTCTTGATCGGATCTAGCCCAACACCCGTTCAAAATCGGTACGAGGTGTGGCCAGGACACCCAAGCTTGCATTTTGCGAACACGTATCGTTACTCGTATCGCCCGTGAATCAACTCCATGACGCAAGAACCGAAAGCACCGATCACCGGCTGGCGGCGTCACGCAATGGGTACATCAGCATTGATTCTGCTGGTAGCAGGCTGTGCTTTTTTTGTCTGGCCTGTTGGGGGCGACTCGGGCGAGCTTGTCCAAGGCTCGCTGATCAAATCGGGATTGGCCCTCGGTGCCGCCTGGCTTGCCTTTCCTCAACTTGACCGCTTACCCGGCTGGATATTTGTGAGCCTGATCGGAATTTTGTTGGCAATTGCGATTCGGCCTCGTATCTTCATGGCTCTCTCGCGCTACTTAATTGTGCTTGCACCGCTGCTTTTCGTCATCTGGCTACTGCGACGCATTCAATTCAGCGATACCAAAAACCGCTGACAATTAATGAGTACGCCGTGGCATCGCCGACGGCACGATCACTCTATCTGGCAAGAACATGCCCAAGCCTTCGTTACGTTCGCAATTGCTCCAGTATTTCGACTGCTCTGCCAATTTCAGATTTTTGCCGCTCGGGTTCCTGAGGAATTTCCCGTTCGATAGTGAGCGGCCCTTCGTAGCCAATTTCATCGAGCGTCTTGATGTAAGCTGCCATATCGACTTGCCCTTCACCCAGCGCCACCTCCTGGCCCCATTCTTCGCCGGGTTTGTCGGCCCACAGCGCATCTTTGCAATGCACGCTGCGAACAAAGCTGCCAATCTTCTTGAGAGCTTCAATCGGCTCGCCTGTCCCATAGAGGATCATGTTGGCGGGATCAAAATTGACGAATAGATTGTCACGTGCCACATCGGCTAAGAACTGCAACAAACCATCCGCCGTTTCCTGCCCCGTTTCGAGATGCAAGTTTTGCTGATTCGCCTTGCAGTGATCGCAAATTTCCCGAGTGATTTTGATCACCGAATCATAGGCAGGATCCCCCATCGAAGCATGGGGAATGAAACCGATATGAAGTGCGACCACCGAACAGCCAAGCGCTTTGGCAAAATCGGCAATCTCTTTCATTTCCGCCGTCCGGGCGGCTCGCGTTTCCTCTGGAACGAGGCCCACGGTACGAACCGTGGTTGGGATATCCGCGTACGATTCACCTTCAAAACCACCAAATACCGCAGTAAGCTGAATCCCGAGCTCGTTCAATCGTTGCAAAAAACGCTCCGCGTTTTCTGGCGTTCGTGTCGATTTGGCGGGTGCGTGCAGCTGAATTGTCGGAACACCAAGCTCCTTGGCAACATCTAATTGCACTCCTAATCCCGCATCAATACTTGCAAATACGCCGATTGGCCACTTGTCCATGAGTTTTCCTATCGAATCCATCGCCTAACAGGGAATCACCTCGAAAGAGACCTTGTCCTCGAGGTCAGAGTGTACGAGAGCGTACAAGATTAATGGCGACGGACGCCAAATGCAAATCCGCCGCCAGTGTTTTTCTACGTCCTAACTCGGCTTTACGACTGGACGGGTTTGGAACCGTCGGGCGTTGCGTCACTGTTGATGTCGAACCAGGCCTCATCAAATTGCACGTAGCCGCCTTCTCCCTTCGCCGCTTTTTTCATCGCCACATTGCAGGTCAGGGCGATCACGGCGTCGCCGAGCGCCACTTCGGGCATGCAGCGGGGCTGGTTTTCCGGATCGGGGTTGCGGATGCACCAAGCCCAGTGCTCCATCTCTTCCGTATAACCCCGACTGATCGGACCCGTGTCGGCGGATTGTGCCACTGCGGCGGCCGAACCCGCTCCAGTTTCGTAGGAGTCCATTGTCGGTCCTCCCTTGTCATCCTTCACGGAAATCCGACTGGAGGTGTCTTCTTTTTTATAAAGCATGACTTCTTTTTCACGCTCGAGAACCAAAGTCCCCTTGGTTCCCAAAACCACTTCACCGTAACCACCATAGCCGTTCCCGTTGATGCTTGAATAAGTCATCACAATTCGTTTGTTGGGATCCGTTTCGTACGGTGCAATTCCCTTTGTCGCGTCAACACCCGTTCGCTTATCCTGGTAGCCATACGCCATCGGGTCATCTGGCTTGGCCTCGTACCCAGGCCCGGGGAACTCAAAGGTGCAGTAGACGTGATCATGAGCATCACGATCGACGGGGAAAATATGCCGTCCACCGACTGCGTGGACGCTGAGCGGATGAGCTTTTTTACCATCGTTGCGAAGTGCACTGATGAAAATCGAAGCCGCATCGAGTTGGTGACTGCCCAGTTCGGCCATTAAACCACCACCCGTTCGGTCCCAGAGTCGCCAACGACAGAGCTCTTCCATGGCCGACCGTTTACGTCCATCAGAGAGCGTCATCTGTTCGTAACCATAATCCTCAGGATTCATTTCACGATCGGCATTCCAGGCCGCCCATTGTGCGACCTGTTTTTCTAGCTTAGCAACCTCCTGAGGGGTCAAATCAGTCTTCTTAGACGCATTTTCCAGACGGTCCAGACGAGTTTTGATGTCGTCGCGCATCTTGCCATCTGCATACATCTCGCCTCCCGGCAATGGCTGTTTCCAGCTGTCTTTGCCCGGCAAATTACCCCGATGCCATTGTGCACGAATGTGATGGATTTCACCAAGCATGCCCCACTGCAGCAAGCTGACGGCATTGTCATAGAGCACGCTGTAATGACGTTGATGACCAGTCGCCAACAGCCTGTCTGTCGACTTAGAAACGCGGGCCATATCTTTGCAAACACCGACATCGTAGCCCATTAACTTTTCGGTAAGCACATGCTTTCCGGCGTTCATGGCTGCAATCGCAATTGGTGCATGCGTAAACAATGGTGTGGCAATCACCACGGCCTCAATGTCGGGATCCTTCAATAACTCGTTGTAATCCGTGTAAACACTGACGTTCTTCTTCGCTTCGTCTTCGGTTTTCCAATCGAATACTTCCATCAAACCCGGGCGGGCTGCCAAGGTCCCATCACTCGTCCAGTCGCCATGAAACGCGCGATGCCGATTGTAAGGGCGAATGTCGCAAATCGCTTTGACCTGCACATAGTTAGGATTCATAGCGCCGATCAACACGCTTCCCTCGTCGCCCGTGCCAATCACTCCCACTCGCACTGGGTTAGCCACGCTTGTCCCGTAGCCAAAGTACATCGCGCCCAAACCAGCACCCGAGACAACACCGGCCAACCCCACGCCCTTTAAAAAATCACGACGGTGGACACCCAATGCCTCGTAGTAATTGTCAGCGCCAATTTGCTTCTGCTCAGCAGTCAAACTCATCTTTATCGGCTCCTAAGTCTCGGTTGTCTTCGGTGGACAGCAACGCACACGGGCAGCGTAGACCAAAAAATCCAGTCCAGCAAAACGCCCCGCGTTAAAGGCCATCAATACAAGCAACGCAAGTATTTCAACCATTTGGTAATAGAAGTATTCCGTGTTGGCAGTGGCCACCCAGGGAGGCTGCGTCGACATGACCGACAGCAGAAAACCCATTCCCGCCAGGGCAGCGATGCGAGTGAACAATCCCAGTATCAGTAAAACACCGACGCCAATGACGACGTACTTGACAATCGTATCAACAAACATCTCCGATCGGTTAGTGATAGGAAATTCCCCTCGTTGGAGTTGCTCGTCGGTCGCAATTTTGTGGAAACCACCCTGCAACTGCTCGCCCAACATCTCAATCGATGCGAGCCAAGGTCGGACCTTTCCAGCTAACTCAGACTCTTTGGAAGCGATCCAATCTCGCTGGAACTCCACATTACTCATTGTATCCGCTTTCGCCTTTTCGAGGCGGTCACATTCCAACAAGTATTCTTGAATATCGGTACCGTTGTCATAATAGAACGCGGCAAGCCGTTTGACATAGCGATCACGCTCTTTATTGGCGCGCTTTTGCTGATCTTCATCGAAGCCAAAGTGCGCACCAGCTTGCGCGCTGTATTGCTTCCAAAAACCCTTCGTTTTTTCTTGATTCAGTCGTTCTCTTCCCTGCCGGTCGGGAATCATTGATTTGTAAAAGTCAGCGAGCGGACCTTTTGCGGATTGGAGAAAATAAACCGAAGTAAAGCTTTCCCCGTGGAACTTTTTGGCACCTTCCTTAAAGAAATGCCAGCCGGTTCCCAGTCGGAGCAAAAGCAACGAAACGAGGGCGAAAGTTCCGATTTGTCGAATGGGGGCTGTCAGGGGAATTCTCCTTCCGGCACGGAGGATTGGGGCAGGTGAAACCGTGCGGCTCAATCGTCAGAAAGACCGGCAGACCGCGCTCGTCGCAACTCCACTCCACCGATTCAGCCGATCATTATTATCGATTTCATGCCTTTTTCCAAGCTGACCTCCGCGCAACCGTTTTTTTATTTCGCGTCAGGGGCTCGGATTCCATTTTGTGATCGTTTCGTCAGGCGTCAAATCCAGCACGCTCATCTGTTTCCATTTCCCTTGTCGAAAGCGGAAAAGGTAAATCAGTCCTAGCATACTGATCCAACCGGTGATCACGCCCCAAAACGTGAACAGTCCCCAATTCCAAACGGTCAAGCCGAGATAAGCCAGCAAAACTGGAAGGGGTGACACGATCAGGGTGATCAACAAGACGAACCGCGTGTCGCCGGCCCCTTTGATGGCGCTCACAAACACGATGTGCATCATGTCCAAAAAACAGTATAAGGCCACGAATCGTAGTAAGACGGCACAAATGGCGCTAAGTTTGGCAAACTCAGCATCTGAACCCGCAGCATGCACCAACAGGAACAGTTTGGGGCAGGTGAGATAGAGCAGGGCCATGCCACCGACATAGACTCCACCGAGTAAAAAAGCCGAATAGGTAGCCCGTTCAGCCAACCTTGGTTTTTGGCGGCCCAGTTGCTGTCCGACAAGCGTGGTAACGGCGATGCCTAAGCCCAGCATTGGCACAAAGGCGAATGAATTGATGCTGAAGCCAATCGTCGTCGCTGCCAGGGGTATCGGGCCGAGTCGACCGATCAAGAACAGAAAAGCGGTAAACGCAAGCGTTTCGAGAAACAGCTGGATTCCGCTCGGTGATCCATACACAAGCAAGCGGCGCATTAACGGCCAGTCCAAGCGGCAGCCCTCGATAAATCGATAGGGAACACGAAACTCCGGCTTGCTGATGATCAATGCATAGGCGACCACCTTGGCCCACTGGCTGATTGTTGTCGCGATCCCCGCTCCCCAAATACCCAATTCAGGAAGCCCAGCATGACCAAAAATCAGTAAATAATCGAGTGACAGGTTCAGCAATGCAGCTGCCATATCGACAACCATCACAACACGTGAATTCCCCAAGCCCGTGAAAAAGGCGGAAAGAGCTGCCGAGATTACGGCCCCTCCTGCACCAAAGGCCAATGCTTGAAAGTAAACGGTCTCGAACTGGGCGATCTGCGGGCCGTGATTGGCTGCCTGAAAAATGGTGGGAGCCGCGGGAATCAGCAGCGCAAACAGTGGAATCGCCAAGGATCCCAACAGCACACCTTGCCAAATGATCGCACCGATGCTCTCCGGACGGGCGGCTCCGTAGTACTGAGCAACGAAGGTATTCACATAGCCCGCCAAGCCAAGCGGCAGACACAGCACGGAAAAATAGAGCATCCCGGCGGGCATCGCAGCAGCAATCGCCTCGGTGGAATGCCAAGTCAAGAAGACCCGATCCACGAAGTGCATCAGCGTCCAAGAAGCTGTTGACAACACCAGCGGTAAAGCGAGCTGCATTACATCGCGCCCGCCACAAGAACTCAGCCACCAGCGACGGATTAGCGAATGCTCAACTTGTGACGTCTGCTGGTTCATGAGAAGATCTAGGAAAGGGACGAGCACATCGCTGGCGGCCCTTGGGCAGGCGGGTTAATCACGAATCACAGTCGACCAGCTTACTCGGAATCGCTCATGGCGTTGAGTCCGTCGCGGTCAAATTGAGGGATGACAAATTGAATGCTGGCGGCACCCGTCGTGATTTGAATTCCTAGCCACCGATCGTCTACGAGTTCAAGCATCTCGCAGGATGACGCGACGTTGGAACAAGTTTACTCGATTCCTGAAATCCTCATCCCCACTCAAACTCATTCTAAAATCTATGCATCCGCAACACCAACGTATCGCTCTCTGCTTTCCAGTCACCATCGATCATGTAGGAAAAATTCAGGCTTGTGTGCCAGAATGGGAGGTCGTGGACGCAGGACAGGATCGGATCGCAACCGAAATTCTCGACGCGGACATTTTCTGCGGCCACGCCAAAGTACCGGTTCCCTGGCCCGAGGTGGTTTCTCAGGGAAAACTTCGTTGGATCCAATCGTCGGCGGCCGGCATGGACCATTGCTTGGTCCCGGAAGTTGTCGCTTCCGACATTGTCGTCAGCAGCGCATCGGGTCTTTTTGCTGACCAAGTCGCCGAACAGACGTTAGCGCTGCTGTTGGGGATGATTCGCAGCATGCCAACCTTTTACCGTGCTCAACAGCAAAAGGACTTCACCCGACGGCCCACCGATGACCTGCATGGCAAAACGGTTGGCATTGTCGGTTTTGGGGGCAATGGCCGGCGGATCGCCGAAACGCTCGCACCGATGAAGGTTCGAATTCTCGCAACCGATTTGTTTCCGGAAACTCCGCCCGCTGGCGTCGAGTCCATCTGGCCGGCCGACCGACTCCATGAATTACTCGCCGCAGCGGATGTCGTCATCTTGTGCATCCCCCTCAATCAACAAACTCGTCGACTTATGGGCCCGGCGGAATTCGATCGGATGAAGCAAGGATCTTATTTTATAAATGTTGCTCGCGGACAAGTTGTTGACGAATCAGCCTTGGTGGATGCCCTGACTTCCCAACATTTACGGAGTGCGGGCTTGGATGTTACCGAGACCGAACCACTCCCTGCCTCCAGTCCGTTATGGCAAATGCCTCAGGTCATCATCACACCCCACGTCGGCGCTCAATCCGCCGATCGGGTGGATCTTACGGTCGATTTCTTTTGTGAGAACTTGCTGCGATTTGCCGCAGACCGCCAAGTCATCAATCTGGTCGACAAACAACTCGGTTTCCCAATTCCTGAACATCGGCCCCCCCGGTAAAATCACCCCCAATCAGGTAACCGCAGAACCTGTCAGCCTTGAGAAGGATGGACGCGGATCATCGAGAGTCTTAAGATGAGGAGAGGTTGAGTCCTCCAGCTGGAACCGGAATGAACACCACACTTCACGACATCAACGCGACCGTCGCGTTTCACGACAATCTCGAAGCGGATGATTCCACGGCGGACCTGGTCGAGCGGTATTCGAGCGTTGTTCGGGAGCAGCGGCTTAGTTGGACAACCCATCAACGTTGGATTCGTCGCCTCGGCAAAGGCGGGCAAGGCGTTGTTTATTTGAGCGAACGCCGGGGAGCCGATCAGTTCACCCTTCCGATCGCCGTCAAAGTCTTTTCGCCGGCACGCTACGAGTCGAGCCGAAGTTACGAAGATGCAATGGAGCGAATCGCTAAAGTTGCAGCTCGTGTGGCTCAGATCCAACAAGACAACCTGCTTGATGTCCACAACTTTATCGATCGTAACCGCATCCGCATGATGGTGATGGAATGGGTTGACGGTTACGATCTGCGACAATTGTTGCAGAACGAGCGCGTGGAACGAGTAAGAGAACGAGTTAGCAACCGTCGATGGGAATACATCAACCGTGTGGTAATTTCCCCCGGGCCTGAGCAGCCTCGCATCCGCCCAGGCGTAGCGGTGGCTGTATTGCGCGATTGTTTAGTAGCACTTGCCGCCCTCCATCGTGAGGGAATCGTTCACGGCGATATCAAGCCAGCCAACATCATGCTCAAATGCACCGGTAACGCGAAGATCGTGGATATCGGCTCCGCGTTTCATGTTTTGGATCCACCGCCACTACGAACCTGCACTCCGAAATACGCTGCTCCGGAAGTACTAGAGGGTAGCGAGTGCACACCCCGAAGTGACTTGGCGAGTATTGGCTATGTTCTAATCGAGATGTTGTCGGGCAAACCAATTTTTGGTGGTTTGACAGCCTACAAAGATTTGCTCGAAGCCAAACGAATCCTTCCCAAACATCTCGACTCAATTCTTCCTGAAGAAGTCACGGTCAATGAGCTTTTAATGAATTTTTGCCGAGGGCTGATTGCACCTGATCCGATGCGTCGTTTCCCCAGTGCCGAGGCGGCTGATTTGGTCAAAGAAGGCGCAGCCGCCTTCCACCGTCAACTGGTGCTGATGAATCTTGCAGCGGAATACGAAAATGAAATCCGGCTTTGGATTGAAGAACTAAAAGAGATGGACGGACTGGCGGACAATCGTTAACGCTTCGCCCCCGCGGCAACGCGCCGCGACGAAACAGGGTTCTGCAGCACCGTGACCCGTCGTTGATCGGCATCAACTTCCACACGCGTTCCCATTGGCAAAGTCGCATTCGACGACACGTGCCCCGCTGGAAAGTTGGTAATTACCGGGTAGGGCACGTCGCCAAAATAATCTTTGAACACTTGCTGGAGGCTCAAACCCGCGTCGGCATCACAATCGGTAAATTGCCCGAGTATAACGGCCGCCGGATCTCGTAGTTTTCCTGCCAGTTTCAGTTGGCTGAGATAGCGATCAATACGGTAAGGAGCTTCCCCGACATCTTCAAGGAAAACGACTCGTCCCGTCGTTTGAATTTCATACGACGTACCCATGAGCGACGAAATTAGAGTCAAATTCCCACCGGTCAACCGCCCCTGCGCCATCCCCGGTCGCATCGCCCCAATCGGTGTCGAACCGGCGGGAGACTCGTAAATGATAGGCGACGAACTCTCACCATTCTGATCGGCAAGAATCGAACGCCAAAAATACTTTGCAGCGTAATCATTCATACCCGTTTCCGGTGCGAATCCGGTGCTGCCGTTCGGCGAATGAAAGGTAACCAGATTCGCTTTCGCGGCTAACGCCAAATGCAGAGCGGTAATATCGCTGTATCCAACCAAGATTTTCGGATTCTGGCGAATTACTTCGTAATCCAGTCGATCCAAAATCCGCGTTGCTCCATAGCCACCCTTCATCGGAAAAACGGCTGCAACGTCGGGCTGCCGAAACGCGGACATCAATTCCGCCGCGCGGCGTGCGTCATCTCCGGCAAGATAACCGTACTCGTTGGTCGCATCATCTTGCACGCGTATTCGATACCCCAAAGCCAGCAATTGTTCTTTCGCCATCTCTATTCGTTCGTCAGAAATCGATCCCGACGGCGCTACCAGCATGATTGTGTCGCCCTGCTGCAAGCCGGGCGGACGTACAGGTTTTGACGGCTCTTCAGCCAAAACAAATCCGGAGGAAAATCCTAGTACAAAAAGCAATCCGACCGCACGGAACACAGGCACAGCCCTCTCCATTATCTCAGCGTGAATGACCACCAGGACGCAACAAACGAGATCGTGCCACCATCCTACTCGCTTCTTATCGTAGCCGCAGGTCGCTTCTTTCAATTGAACGTACAAAATTGTTGTCGTCCGCATTGATCGATCCGCAACCTCATTTTGCGATGACCTCTTCCTATGACAACCATGCCCGACCTCCAAGATCAGAAGATACGCGGTAGCTGGATCCAGCGGTTTCTCATTACCGTTTTTTCATTATTGCTGGCGTTGCTCTTCCACGGATTACTGAGCTTCGTTATCGATGACTTGGAAAACCTTAAGCGTCCACTCTATTCTGACGTGAAGGCTCGAATGCTTTCATCCTCTATCATCAAGACGGAACCGTCACTCCTGAAGCAGATCACGAAACGCTTGCTGAAAGTCGAAAAACTCGACAACGGCTGCTCTGCGAAAGCACGAGCAGCTCACAAATCACGCTTAGTCAACTGCTGAAAATTCAACGGCTAAGTCTTCAAGAGTCCCAAGCCTCGCTTAGGGCTGAACACCAAGCCGCCTTAGCCACCAGCGAACGGCCTTTCCTTCGAAACCCAGGCAAAGGCCCGGAGCCAATCGAATCGATCGCCAAACAGAATGAAACTGTTCTCGTGCTGAAACAAAAGGTGCGAGAGTCCGAACAAGAGTTTTACGAGGCGCGGACAAATGTCCAAGCGCAATATCAACGCTTGGTAAAACGCCGCAACGTTCGCGTTGCCCTGCTAAAATCAGCGGTGATCTTCTCGGTTCGAGTCAGCGCCGCTTGGCTCTTTAGGCGGCAACGCAACAGTGTTTACAGCCCCATTATTGATGCATTCGAAGTCGCCGTGCTCCTCCCAACATTCGCCGTGATACAGGAGTCCCTTCTCGAGCGATTCTTCTAATATGTGTTGAGGCTGACATGCGTTATGAGCGTGCTCGAAGCTTTGATTTACTTATCGCCCAGCCAAGCTCTGTCTCACTCAGTAAACGATATCGAGAAGCGTACGAAAGGTTCTTCTGCCCAATCTGTCGATTTCCAATTCGAAGTGGACCGCTGAAATTGCCTTACTGAAATTGCCTTACTGAAATCGTCGCTTAATGAAATCGCTGAACCCAACCTCGCCCGTCAAGAGGACCGAGCCTACACCTGTCCACATGGCTGCACCCAGCACTTCAGAACCTGCTTGAAGCGGAGCCACCCGGCATTCGCGGCTGGCAGCGTGCACGCAATGCGGTCAGACGCGGTCCAGCGATTCCTGCTCCGAGGCCGCGCGTTAGTCGACCAGAATGCAATCTCGGCAAACGACAAAATGGCTGTCACGATCCATGCGACGGAAACGATTGACCGCCATTGGACCGATAATTCGGCTCAGCGGCTGAATCCAAAACAGACGAATGCCAGTGGAAACGAATGCCAGTGGAAACGAATGCCGAATTCGTCCAACAACTCAAAGCCGGTCGGTCGATCAATATCGATTCTGCCAAGCCCCTTGGGGAGACTGCGGTTGGACAGGCTGTTGATATCCGGCCGGTGCGTTGTAAGTGGTCGGCGGCGTGTAGGTGGGAGCCGGGGGAGTTGCGACTGGAGTCGCTTGCGTACCAAACGTGAGAGCCGGTGGACTCGGCTGTAGTACCTGACCGGGAGAAGCCCCCGGGTTCACCCCCGAACCGGTAGGTGCGGTCGAGCGGCCAATACGTCGGTCGGTTGGAATGGCAGGCGTCACTTGAGGTGAAGGATTACCCGGTTGGAGCGGATCATCGCTCACGGGCGATTGCCATTGCAGATTCGGGTTGGCAGCTGCCGGGTTGGGGCTCGTCGAAACTCCGGACGCTCCCCGCTGATCAGCAACAGCAACCCCATTCTGTTGATCCGAAGTGAAAACGCTTAGAGAATTTGGGTTCGTCGGTGCCGCGGCCCGTTGATAGTAAGGGTCCACTTTTCCGGCTGTTCCTGTGGGCGGAGGCGGAATCAAGGTAGGACCATAGGTCGAGAATGGATCGAACGAAGCCGTCGACTGTTTACAACCTACGCTTATTAATAGGATCAGCAGCACGCACCAGTGTCGCATCACTCCCGAACTCCTTTATGCGTAGTTGCCGACTACGCCCTTGCCCTCGAAATTGTTGGGGGAAGGATAGAGACAGAGGCTGGCGATGCCAAGGCCGCTTTGTAAAACAAAACAACCCCGCAAGCACAGCTATCGCAGCTTCTGGCGGGGCCGTTTCCATCAAAGCAAACCCGTTGCTAACGCTATTTGCGTTCAAAGGCGGCGTATTGAGTTGACAATTTGGACTTGAGTTCGGAGCGTACGAACGGATTGTCGATAATCTTATAGCTGGCCGTCTTGAGCCCGTTATCAATGGCTGGCTTGATAGCCGGCTTGGCTTCGACATGAGGATTCTCAATGACTTCAGCCATTTCCACCTCCGGGGTGCGCACGTGTCCGGGATAGGCATAGGGGCTGTACCCGTAGGTTCTTGGCACCGGCATGCTGTAGTAAACAGGCGGATGGAGCGAAAAATAGGGAGGCACTGGAATGAGACCGAGTGAATAAGGCGAAGATCGGTAGCCAAACCAGCCTGGATTGGGAAAGCCTTGATTGTCGCCGCATTGCGCCTTGGCAGACGAATCCGTGGCAAAACCGATCAAGATTGCTCCGAGGAAAGCCAAACAGATCAGACGAGCGAGTTTCATGTTGAATCCTCAAGCGCAATAATGCAGTGGGAAAAACTACCAGTTTTACACGGTAATTGAGAGGCCAAACGAATGCAAGTGATAACAGACTCGAAGCAAAAAGTGAGCAGACGCCGACGATGACCATGAATTTGACTGCCGAGTTAAAACAAGAAGCCCGACGCTTGGGTTTTGACCAGATCGGCGTCTGCCCGGCGGTGACTCCGACGGGTATTCATCGCTTTTACGAATGGTTGGCCGCCGGTTATTCCGGAGAGATGAAATACATCGGCGAGCGTGCTAAAGCCTATGAACACCCGCAACACGTTCTCGATGGGGTTCGCAGTTTAGTCATGTTGACAATGAACTACCGCACCTCCCCAGCTCCGACGGCGGAGCCGTTGACGGGTCAAGTTTCTCGTTATGCTTGGGGGAGTCGGGATTACCACGACACCATTCATGCACGTCTCAAAAAGTTAGTCGCGTTTTTGGGCGAAACAGCACCCGCAGCGAAAGCCCGAGGCGTGGTCGACACAGCCCCGTTACTGGAACGAGACTTCGCACGATTGGCAGGACTGGGCTGGATTGGCAAGCACACCCTCCTGATTCATCCCGAGCGTGGTAGCTGGTTTTTTCTGGCAGCTTTACTGACGGATATCGAATTGGAGTACGATGTGCCCTTCACCCTCGATCACTGCGGAACATGTCGAGCTTGTCTTGACGCATGTCCCACGCAAGCGTTTCCTCAGCCCTACGTCCTGGATGCAACGCGCTGCATCAGCTATCTGACCATCGAGTTACGCGAATCGATTCCAAGCTCACTTCGCAACTTAATCGGCAACTGGGCGTTCGGCTGTGATGTTTGCCAGGAAGTCTGTCCTTGGAATCGCCATTCCCAGTTGTCGACAGAAACCGACTTCACACCTCGCTCTGATCTTCGCCCGCTTAACTTGCCCGGTTTGTTCGCGCTGAACGATGAAACTTTTCGGGAACTCTTTCGCAAGACACCGCTCTGGCGATCCAAGCGGAAGGGTCTGCTGCGAAACGCCGCCATTGTGCTGGGAAATCAACGAGACGAGCAAGCCGTTGATGCACTTGCCTTGGGTTTACAAGACATTGAGCCGATCGTTCGGGCCACCTGTGCCTGGGCACTTGGACAAGTGGGCACGCCAGCGGCACTCAACGCGTTAAGAAAAAGATCAGCAGACGCGGACAGCAGCGTCCAAGCAGAGATCAAGCAAGCATTAGATCAATCAGAATAGTGCCCAATGGCAAGTCTTATCCGCATTCGCTTTGAACCCGATGGATCGCCGGATCAGGATACCGCCCGGGACCGTCCTCTTGATACCATTGGTCCAGTACCGCCTCCCAATCCTCCGGACAACGAACGCGGACAAACGCTTCCCGCAGCTCGTGGGACTGCGGGTGTAGAGCGGAGTACTTGATACCAAACTTGCGCATCTGCGGTCCACAACGCGAGCCATAGACATGCTCGGCCAAGCGGAAATGTTCACGAATCACATCGCGCTGATGATGAATTGACGGCGGAGGCGTTAACGGTCGCCCGGCTGCCAACGCTCTGGCTTGCTGGAAAATCCAGGGATTACCGATCGCCCCACGTGCGACCGTCACCCCATCAACTCCTGTTTGGCGAATCATATCGAGGCAATCCTGGGCGGTGAACAGATCCCCACTTCCCAAGATCTTATGGGTGCCCACATGCTGCTTCACCTCTGCCAGGAATTCCCAACGGCTCGGACCGATGTAACGCTGCTTCACGGTGCGACCGTGGACCGTAACAGCGCTCACTCCCGCCTGAAACGCACCGTCAAGGATTTCGAAAAAGTGATCTCGACTTTCTGTCGAATCGTCAATTCCTCGCCGCATTTTGACTGTGACCGGAATCTGATCGGGCACCACTTCCCGTGTACGACGAATAATCTCAAGTGCAACAGCAGGTTGTCCCAAGTGAAAACCGCCGCGGCATCGTCCCAACACCTTTTTGACAGGACAACCAAAATTGATATCGATCACATCAAATCCGGCTTCGACCAGCTTCACCGCTCCCGCCGAAAACTGCTCCGGCTCCGCCCCCATTAATTGACCACCAACCGGATGCTCCTCATCCCAGACATAGAGGAAATGTCGATTTTTCTTCCGGGCTTTGACCGCCACGAGAAACTGGTCGAGCATCACTTCACACAAGGTGTAAGACGCACCCAACCTTCGCGCAATCACCCGCATGGGAGCATCGCTGTAGCCGGATAGCGCGGCTTGCACAACCGGAAACCCAACCGCAACCGATCCGAGCGACAGATCTTTGAGGGCCATACCATTGCTAGGTTCATTCTCAGCCGTCGAAATTGAATTTAGATCAGTCATGGCAAAGCGAATCGATTAAGAATCGGTCAGTAGGTTTCCGATGGTGTCGAAAGGCTCATTCTGCAGGCATTGGGGCCGCGTGTCTACCACAATGAATCGCCCGGCAACGCCCCAGCAAGCGCAGAGAGCTGAGCGACCCCGGCATTCCCTCGTTAGCAAGCCGCCCGCTCCTACGATCCTCTCTTTGTTAAGATCGAGTACGGCATGATTGACCTGGTAATGCAAAACTGGCAGATCTTCGCGTTGGCAGCGGGGCTGATCTTTACGCTGCTGATTGTTCGCTTGCTGAACGGTGAGTCTTACTGCCCGTATGAGCCGCGAGAATCGCTACTCACTCGCAACGAACAAAAGTTTTATTTCGCCTTGCGAGAAGTCGTGCAAGAAGAATATCCCATTTTCGCCATGGTCCGGATCGCAGATCTGCTACGAGTCAAGCAAGGTGAACCCAAACGGCAGAGTTGGCAAAATCGCATCAACGCCAAACACATTGACTTTGTCTTGTGCGACGCAGGTTCCTTGGAACCCGTATTGGCCATTGAAGTCGACGACCGCTCTCATCAGCGAGCCGATCGACGCAAACGGGACGAATTTGTCAATGACGCTTTCGAGGCTGCCGACTTACCGCTGATGCGGATCAAAGCTCAAGCCAGCTATCCAACGGGGGACGTGCGGGCCCAGCTAAAATCAGCAGGACTTTCATTGCAGGCGAGGGCAGAGCCCGCGATTAAGCGGCGACGAATTCGACGACGGCGCAGCGACGCCAACATTTAGGATCACCAGCCGGCATTCAGCGAGGCCCCAATTCGGGACGCTACTGCAAAACGGGGCAAACATCAAACCATTCTCTGCCTTGGCTTCGCAGCCAATCGGTACAGCTCGTCGGCCCCCACTGCTGAACCGGATAAAGGTCCAAGGGGGGGGCTGCGGGACTCGCCCAGGCTTCTAAGATCGGATCGATAATTCCCCAGGCCAGTTCAACTTCATCGGAACGTGCGAAGAGGCTCGCATCACCTCCAGCCGCATCCAATAACAGCCGCTGATAGGAATCCGGGGGTGAACCCGAGTATTCGCGGTCAAAGCGAAAATCCAAGTCCGTCATTCGCATTCGCATTCCTGCATCGGGAACCTTGGTTTGAAAATGGAGCTGAATTCCTTCTGCCGGTTGAATTTGAATCACCAAACGATTCGCTTCATGCTGGTGTTTTGAGTCAAATAGCATGTGGGGGGGTCGACGAAATTGCACCACCAACTGCGTTGTCCGACACGACATGGCCTTGCCGCTGCGCAAGTAAAAGGGAACTCCTTGCCACCGCCAATTATCGACCTGCAGTTTAATCGCTGCAAAGGTGGCGGTTTGGCTATCGTTGGGCACATCCGCTTCTTGACGGTAGCTGTCGTACTGACCACGAAGCGTATCCTGTGCAAAATCAGCCCCCGTCATCGGCCGCACCGCCTGGAGTACCTTGACTTTTTCATCACGGACCAACTCGGCCTGATACTTGGCTGGCGCCTCCATGGCTGTGATCATCATTAGCTGCAGCAAATGATTCTGAAACATATCGCGTAACACGCCAGCTTTATCGTAGTATCCTCCTCGGCGCCCCACCGTCACTTCCTCGGCCACCGTAATCTGGACATGGTCGACATAATTACGATTCCAGACCGGCTCAAAGATGCTATTCGCGAATCGCAACACCATCAAGTTTTGTACCGTTTCCTTCCCCAGATAGTGATCAATTCGATAAACCTGCCGCTCTTGAAAGACTTGATGGACTACCTCGTTCAGCTCTTCGGATGACTTCAAATCGGTTCCGAACGGTTTCTCGATCACGATGCGACAAGCACCTCGTTGCTCGTCGGCCAAACCGGCCGCGCCTAGGTTCTCCACCGCCGTCTCGTAAAGAGTCGGTGCCGTCGAAAGGTAATAGACACGTATGGGCGAATCCGCATCACCATCCAACCCATCCAAGCGTTTTGCCAATTGGTGAAAGTCGTCGGTATTCTTTATGTCGACCGGTACATAATGGACCAGAGCCGCGAACTCAGCCCAGTCATCACCAAGGGGTTGCTTGGTGAATTGCTCGGTCGACTCCGCCAATTTTTCGCGCCACTGTTCATCGGTAAACGGAGTCCTTGAACAGCCAACAATGCGAGTCTCGGGGGGAAGTCGCTTCTCCTGAAACAAGCGATAGAGAGCGGGGACCAGTTTGCGACGCGTAAGATCACCCGACGCGCCGAAAATCACAAACATGCAGGACATAGGTCCGTCCAATCGTTTAGACGCCACTGAATGCCGAAAAACCGCCGTCGACCGGTACCACAATACCAGTGACGAATCTGGATGCGGGTGAAACCAACCACAGCAATGTACCGATCAGATCATCCGGATCTCCGAAACGGCCCATCGGCGTATGTTGAACAATTTGTTCACCACGATCGGTCAGCGTGCCGGATTCGGTGGTCAGGAGAAATCGATTCTGATCGGTGAGAAAGAAGCCCGGAGCGATCGCATTGACACGTAACTCCGGACCAATCTTTTGGCACAGATAAACACTCAGCCACTGCGTAAAGTTGCTCACCGCTGCCTTGGCGGCAGAATATCCCACCACCCTTGTCAGGGGCGTCATGGCCGCCATCGAGGAGATATTGACGATCGAACCGCTGCGTTGAGCGGCAATCGCGGCACCAAACACCTGGCAAGGAATCACCGTCCCCAAGGCATTCAGATTCATCACCTGCTGCAAGCCTTCATCGCTGAGATCAAAAAAGCTCAAATCGTCCGTCGCCGTTGCATCGGGACGATTGCCACCCGCCGAATTGACAAGCACGTCGATGCGATCGAAACGAGCCAAAATCAGCCCCGCAGCCGTCTCACAACTTTCGCGCGACGTGACATCCACCTGATAGAATTCGGCTTCACCGCCACCAGCACGAATCCGATCGACAACGGCTGATCCTTTTTCCGAATTACGCCCCAGCACAGCGAGCCGCATGCCTTCTCGGGCGAGCCCTTCGGCCATGGCACTTCCCAGGACGCCAGTGGCACCCGTCACAACGGCCACACGACCTCGGACATCAAATAGTTCACAGGGCATGGCCCAAGGCTCCTTCGCTGAAAGACTCAAAACTCGACACAGGCTTCAGTCCATTCCCCAGGTTACGCTTTGGGCTCGCGTCGCTCGTGTAACCAATCCGTGTGGAAATGGCCTTCCTTGTCCAATCGCTCGTACGTGTGGGCTCCGAAGTAGTCACGTTGTGCTTGCAGCAGATTCGCTGGCAGCCGTTCGCGTCGATAGCCATCAAAATAGGACAGGGCGGTGGTAAAGGCTGGGGCGGGTACGCCGAACTGAACCGCCATGGTGACCACCTTACGCCAAGCATCTTGAGCGTTGTGAACCGCGTCACGAAAGTAGGGGGCCAGTAATAGATTTTCCAGATTGGGATCGGTATCAAAAGCATTTTTGATGCGGTCTAAGAAGCGAGCACGAATGATACACCCACCTCGCCACAACAAAGCACAATCGCCATAGTTCAAGGGCCATTCGTGCTCTTTCGCAGCAGCCTGCAATTGCACAAAACCCTGGGCGTAGCTACAAATCTTCGAGGCATACAAAGCCTCACGAACCGCATCGATAAAGTGCTTGCGATCATCGCCTTGCATTTTTCCGGCAGGAGCTTCTGGCCCCTGCAACTGCTGACTTGCTCGCCCGCGTGCGTCTTTCATCGCTGACAAGCTGCGAGCATAAACGGCTGCCGTGACCAATGTGCTAGGAACGCCCAAATCAAGGGCCAATTGGCTCATCCATTTGCCAGTGCCTTTCGCACCCGCCTTATCCATGACCATATCAACCAAGTCATGATCCGTATCTTGATCACGAACACTGAAAATGTCTCGCGTGATCTCGATCAAATAGCTTTCCAATTCTCCTCGATTCCATTCATCAAACACGTCGTACAGTTCTACATTCGTCAAACCGGCGAGATGTTTGAGCAAAAAGTAGGCTTCGCAGATCAGCTGCATGTCACCGTATTCAATCCCGTTGTGAACCATCTTGACGTAGTGGCCGGCGCCGCGGGGCCCCACCCACTCACAGCACGGTATATCCTCGTTGGGCCCCACCTTGGCAGCAATCGCCTGAAAGATCGGCTTCACGAGCGGCCAAGCTTTCTCGGAACCACCCGGCATCAAACTCGGGCCTTTGAGTGCTCCCTCTTCACCGCCAGAGACTCCCGTTCCGATATAGAGTAGTCCCTTTTCTTCCACGTATTTTGTGCGACGTTCGGTATCGCTGTAGTGCGTATTCCCCCCATCAATGATCACATCACCGGGTTCTAACAAGGGAATCAGCTGATCAATTAACGCATCGACGGCGGGCCCCGCCTTGACCAACATCATCACTTTCCGAGGACGCTCGAGGCTAGCAACCAACTCTTCCACCGAATGGCAGCCGACGAAGTTTTTACCTTGGGCTCGGCCATTTATCAGATGATCGACTTTTTCCGTCGTTCGATTGAAGACGGCAATTCGATAACCCCGGCTCTCGACATTGAGCGCCAGATTTTCACCCATTACGGCCAGACCGATCAAACCAAAATCACATTTTTCACTCATTGTGTCTCTCACTCGCTGATGGGCCATGACGGCTTTTCGGGAAGGTAACTTTCGAATTCGGCAAGCAGTTTTGCTTGATATTCACCGGCAAACTCACCGTTCAGGAACTTGTCGATGCCCTCGTCATAGAAACGTTGCCAACTGACTTCTTCTTCGCCCGGATTGATCGGATAGAAGAGACAGTCATTCGCTACGGCCGCTTTGTGATCACCGGGCGCATCACCAATCATCAACGTTTGATCGGCAGGGTATTTCTTGGCATTTTGCAGCGTTTCCTTTTTGCTGCCTGACTCTTGACCGCAAATCGCTGCAACAAACTGCTCAATATTGTGTTCGGACCATTCCTTTTTGAGCGCCTCGTTGGGGGTTGCTGAGATGACCAGCATATCAGCAGCCGGTGCAAGCTTTTCAAGACTCTCGCGCACCTTTGGAAAGGGCGCGACGGCTCGAACGATTGCATCGACGGTTGCGTTGACCGCTTGCGACCAATCTAAGGCGAGCTTCAAGTCCGGGTCAGAAAAAGCTGCCACCTTGGCTTCGAGTGCAGGATTTCCCAATTTGGTCTCATCGCGAATCCATTGCTCCAAAGCCTCCGGAACTTGTATCTCGATATTGCGTGCCTTGACTTCAGGCCGTTTCTGCAACCATTGCAAAGTCTCAACAAGAGCAGGAAAACGATTAATGCCACGACTCTTCGAATACAAATTGACAAACTCCGCCGCTTCTCGAGCATACTTACTGACGCCTTGCAAGCCGTAGAAGTTAATCGTGTTGGGTATGAAACATTCTTTATGCTTCAATTCCATCGTGTCAAAGGCACACCCATCCGAATCAATGCCGACCAGAAACTCCTTTTGTGGAGTGATTTCATACATAAAGATTTTCCTTCAAACGTTCCTTCACCTGTGTATCAGTTAAGTCTTGCTGAATTGATCGATAAAATCAGGACTTTTTTCGATCTGCTTCGGGTAGATAACTCGCCAACTTCTGCTCGGCAAACAGCGGTTCGAAACGAGTCAAACGCTGTCGACCATCGAGCATGGGTAAACTGACCATTCCTTCGCCGACAAGCGGTTTGCAGTATTGAATAAAGTCGTCAGTCACATCCATCCCGTTTGCCGAAATCCAGTCTGCGGGAAACGTGCGTTCGCTATTCGCGACGTCAGGGAGGGGGACCTTGTCAAATCGAACGCTGTAAACGGGACTTTCGTTTCGTAAAATTGTCGCCATATTTCCCGTATCGCCGTTGGCAGCAAGTCGAGCCGCCATTTCTCCAGCATGAAAGGATTCCTCCAAATCAACGGTCGACGCATAGGCCATCGAATGTCGCTGATCTGTCCCCGGAACATTACCACGAGCCGATCCCTTGGTCGCCAAGCCAACCTCGTTCAAATAATTAACAACCGTCTGCCCGACGGTTGTCTTACTAGCGCTAAACTGGGCGTGACCAAATGAATCCCGCAGCACGCCAAGGTCGCCCACATCAAAACCTTCGCTAATCACCACGACGCAACGTCCGTCTCGTTTCAGTTGATCGTTGACGTTGTCAGCCAATTGAGGCAAGCTACAGGGGCTCTCGGCGAGGTAAATCTGCAGCGGCATTTCCCGGTGAGGGTCAGCCAAACGGGCCGCCGCCGGGATGTAACCGATCTTCCGTCCCATCGCCTGCATCACCAGCACTGGATCGGCCGGGCAAGAGCCCATATTCTCTTCGTTCGCGTTTTGAACCGCATGCATCCAATACTTGGCAGCCGATCCGTAACCTGGCGTGTGATCGATCAATTTGAATTCCGAATCCCCCACATCGTTATCGATCGTCTTCGGACCACCGATTCCAACGAGATCCAATCCTTCGCCTCGAGCCATCAAAGCAACTTTGTTGGCGGTATCCATCGAGTCATTGCCACCGATGTAGACGAAATATCCCACGTCGTGAGCCTTGAAAACTTCGAGAACACGGGCAAAGTCCTCGGGCTGATCGTCTTTAAGCTTGTAGCGACAGGTGCCGATCGACCCGGCAGCCGGCGTGTAACGCAATAAAGAGATTTCGTCCGGCGATTGATCCGAAAGGTTGAGCAGTTCTTCCTTCAAAACGCCTTCGATGCCATGCCGAGCACCATAGACCGTGCCGATCTCGGGCAAGTCGCGCGCCGTCTCGATGATGCCACGTAACGTGTTGTTGATAACGGGACTGGGGCCGCCGCTCTGGGCGACGACCAGATTCTTGGGTGCTGCCATGTTTGGAGTGCTCGCGATTTGCTCGAGAATGCGAAGAAGCTGTGAATCGAGAACCGGGACGAGTCCCGGCCGTCAAGCAAATCGCGAATTTTAGCTGAAATGGCCCTGTCCCGGTAGGTCCCGACCCCAGCAGAACTCACGCTGAAAAGCGGCAGCTAGCATCACCAACCAGAAAACGGCCGCAATCAGCTCTTCCCGCCGGCGCATCTCTTGCCTGACGCGACAGCTGCTCAAGAGGGAAAAATCCGCCGCGACCGCTCAAGAGAGCCCGTCCGATCCTGTTGCGTCTGCGACCCAGCAAACGACCAGCTCTCTCTAAGCAGCTCGCCGAAGAGGTTCCGTTGCCCGACGCATTCGGCTCACGTCTCCCAGCGTCCGATCGACCAACCGTTCACTGACAGCCGCAGCCACCAATTTCGCATGAACAAACGGAAAATCATTCAGTTCGGCCAAAACGATGCTCATTTCTCGTTCGATCACGAGGGCCGCACGTGCACGAATGTAACCTCGTGCCTCGTAGGGGGTCATTGACCAAGCACGCTCACGAACCCGTTGCCAAACCGCATGGTGGCTGCGGGTGACGACCCGGTCCACGATGTTGGCGATTTGTGTTCGATTGAGATAAAGACTCAGGCGTTCGAGCATCATGGTCAAGTGCATCCTTTCACTGACAGAAAATCGGGGGCGATAGCAAGTGGCCGCCTTACTAGTCCTTTGATCGATCGGACAGGCTGAATCACTTGATCCACGTCACACCAAATACCTGGTGTAACGTTTGGGCAAGACATTGCTGGAACAAGGAATTGACGAGTTAGCCGGATTACGTGAAGGATTAGGCAAAGAATTGCCGAGATATGACAACAGGAAACGAAAGGAATGCGGCTATTGTCAGCCTACTCCCCCTGACCTGTTCAGTCCTCTTGACCAACCGGTAAGGATTTCCTAATCTGCCCCAATCAGGCGCCGTGGCCAAGTGGCTAAGGCAGCGGATTGCAAATCCGCCATCCCCGGTTCGAATCCGGGCGGCGCCTCTTCTCTAAGTTACTACCACCAAGGCAAATTAGCTCTGGTGGTATTGCTTTGCGCTTCTTACGCAGAAAATTTTGTACGCCCGCTGTACGCCCGTTTCCAAGTACATATCGGGTTAGGACTGACGACTTCCCAGTCGCATGCAAAAGTCCCCCTTACGCCTAGTTTCGCTGACACGTAGGGAGTTCCCAAGGATGTTAACCACGACTACCCACAAAGCGGCTCAGTTGACGTGGTCTGAGGAGCGGCCAGAAGGCGCGGAACTGTACCAACACGGGTCGGGATACTGGGCCAAAAAGTACAAGGGCAAAACGCACTACTTGGGTCCGCACAAATACTGCACTTACGAAGCTGCGATGCTTCAACGCAATCGCGATTTTCCCCGGTAAAAACCGACGCAAATTTTAAGATTCGGATCCTGCCGCGGCTTGTTTTCGGGGGATCCTTGCCTTAGCTAGAAGAACCACGGCAGTGAACGGTGGTTTGCCTGATGATCTTTCAGCACCGATAGCCTGCGCCGATGGGGAGAGAAGACGCCGCAGCCATCGTTGGGCACGATCGGAAGGCTCAACGGCAACTAACACAATTAGCCAGATCCTGTCGTTACCGTGGAGCGACAACACCCTACGCGTTAAATCACCCGCATTGCAAGCCGGCGCGTCGTCTTACAGGTTCGCTAAACTCTTAACCGATCCGGCTCTGTCCTGTCGTGCAGCGAATGTGTCGGTCGCCGAAAGCGATCGGACGTCAGCAGCGATAACACTTGCCTTGAAATTCTAGCCGTCTTCTTCAAAGGGCCGGTCAAAGTGCTGGAGGATTCACCAACAGCTGAGCCGATGATTCACAGTGGCTTAGCTGTTGCGTTTGATGCTCAAGTTGATCGCTTCACTAGCCCGCTTTGCGGCGACGATTCCACCAGGTGCCGATACATCCAACGGTACCTAATAACATCCATGTGATCACTGAGGCAGGTTCGGGGATCACCTCGGATGATTCCTGAACGGTTAGCACTTCACTCATCCCGTACATTTTAGGCCCGCCGGAAGATCCGTCGTCATCCCAGAAATCGTCATGCGTGTATCTATCCGCGAAATTGATCCACTTATGATCTAGATAAGAGTCATACAACATGTAACCAAAGTTCGTGTAGTATTGCGCGGACCATATAACTCCAGTATGATGCGTCCCCGTAAGCACGGCATTAATCTCGACATCGCCATCCTCATTGTATTGAATCGGGGCTTGGATTGATCCGTCCCACAGGTCTCCGTAGCCATCGGCAACACGCTCGCCAATCAGGTTGTAAATCGGAATCATGGCTTCGCCTTGGGTGCCGGTGTTATCCCTTGCACTCATTTGAACGTCGTCCGAGTGATACGTGGAAGCAATCGCCTTCCAGTCCCCGGGCAAGATAGTATCGCCATAACCATCGACGAAATTATTGTAATCTTCAATGAAGTCTGAAGGTCGTATGCTCCCCGATGTCACGAAGACCAGGCGATACTCGTCTCCTGGAGACAGGTCCGTCGGTGTCGTGATGACCGACGCCTGCACATTGCCGGCCATGCCGACCAAAAAAGTGGCGACAAACGAATAAGCAAAGATCTGGAGTGAATGATGCATGATGATGTTTTCACAAGAATACTGAGATGATAAAGATCTTTATCTGCCGGAACCTAGGCGGTGCAGGGCAGTGGGTTGCAAACCTACACGTTAGTCGCAATCGAACCTATTGCAATAGAAGTCGATCGCAACCCACATCTGCCCTGCGCCTTCGCCGTCGCTGTGAATCAATTCAAATCTTGTAACCCATCAAACGATACTTAACACTTCGCTTAACACTTCGCTTAACTTCGCTTAACTTCGCTTAACTTCTTCACCGAGAAATGCGTTATGGCGATCTGGCCTCCGCGCGAAAGGCGGGACAGCACGCTATCATAAAAAAACACAGCAAGTATGATCGAACGAGGAGACGCTAAAAACCAAAGAGGCGTTTCGAAATTTCAAACCAGAACCAATCACCAGCTGCGTCTTCCGACCGAGTATGCAACGTCATCCTCACTTCCCTCGAATAAGCTGACCGTACCGGTTAAATCCCACTTACCCTATCGCCGTCTAATGAATCAGTTCTTCCTTCTGACTTGATGAACGAACACACGCCCTTACTGAACTTCAACAATCCGATCCGAAATAAGCTGCCATCCCGCGTGAGAACCACTACACTTTTTTGCGAAGGTCCAGAAATCCGTCAAAACGATTTTCATGAAGGGCCAGAGATCCGTCAAAACGATGTCACAGCAAACGATCAACGACGCGAAAACTTCGCCCGACAGTCACTCCAACGCCAATGTACAACTCCGGCTGCTCGCGCATCCCGATCGACTCACAGGCATCGCATCGGGTAATCTCGAAGCGCCAGTCATGGTGGACATTGATCCTGTTGACGGTGCCTGCAACCTGGACTGTGAATGGTGCTGCCAAGCGTCGAGTCGAGCAAGTCGGCCAATGCGGCTAATGTCAGAAACGACGATGAAACGCTTGGGTCCATTTTGTCGCGATTGGGGCATCAAATCCTGGCGAATTGCCGGTGATTCAGAACCTCTGCTCAATCATAAAATTGAGACATTAATTTCTGCAGGCGCCGAATCGGCAATCGACATGGGTCTGATTACTAACGGTGTTTTCCTCGAACGACTCACGAATGATGGGCTGAACAAATTGACGTGGCTTGGCGTTAGCCTTGATGCTGGTACGCGAGACACATGGAGCCAACTCAAGCGAAGCGACCCGCGGAACTTTGACAAGATTTTAAAAAACATTGCAAACATTCGAGAGCGAGTCCCGCAGCTTGACATGTCAATTAAATTCTTGCGATGGAGTTCTACCGAACACCTGAGCAAAAAAGACTTTCAACGAAATCTTTTACCTACCATTGATACCGAGCCAGTTGAACTCGACAACGCCGGCGATGTTGAGACGGTCATTGAACTCGCACACCAGCTCGGCGTAAGGGCAATCATCAAGGAGGCTTACCCCAAAAATTTTGCCGAAACTTACCGCTTCACAAAATGCCATGCGACGCCTCTTGGCGGTGTTTTCGACGCGAGTCACAATTTCCATCTCTGCTGTGACGCCAGAAATATCTACGTCTTAACCGATGATTACACTCGGGATCATTGGCAGGAACTCCGGCGTCTTTGGGGCGGTGATCGTCATCGCGAATTAATCGAATCGATTAAGCCGAGTCAATGCGCCGGCTGTGCGAAACATCAAATGAATGAGATCTTGGAATCTCATGTAATTTCCACTTCGCCATCTACTCAACTGAACTTTATCTGACCGGTCGGAGATGAACGCTGTGGAAAAGCATTCGCCACCGAAAGAAATGAAGACGTTCAGTTTCATTATTTGCTCGCGCAACGATCAGCATGGAGGAAATTCTCTGTGGCGCCTTGAGACGACATTAAATTTCCTCGCGTTTTCAGCCAACAAAACTGCCAGCCTGGATTCGGTTGAAATATTGGTTTGTGATTGGGGAAGCAGCCGCCCACTACGCAAATCATTGTCCCTTACAGCGGAAGCGTTAAAGATCACGCGATTCATTGAGGTGACACCGAAAATCGCGAATGAAGCAGAGGAGGACAGCATTTTCGCAGAGGTTTTCGCCAACAATGTTGCGATTCGTCGCGCGACAGGACAATTCATTGGCCGCATTGACCAAGACACATTAGTCAGCGAAGAGTTCTTTTCGAAATTCGATCGGCTCACGGCTGAAAAGACTGAGCCTTCACCTCAGACTGCGGTGATGTTCGTTGGGCGGCGCAGCATTCCGTTTTCGTTTGCTCGTCGGTCTCCCAATTTCGAAACAGTTCGCGACCTGATTAAAAGGTACGGTCATTGGTTACCCCGCGAAGGCACGATACAGGATCCTTGGTTTGACGCTCCCGTCGGAATCATTCTGATGCACAGGAAGCTCTGGGATGTCTGTCGAGGCTACGATCAAAGATTGAAGTATTGGGGATTCATGGAAACAGACCTCATCCTAAGACTGTTACCGCACTACCACGTGATCAAACTCGAAAAACACATTGGCTGTCATTTCTACCATCTCTCTCATAGTAAAAAGAGTCTAGAAGTAACATCCCGCCAGAAGAATAAACGCATCTATCCGACAGAACTAGCTCCCAACTCTTGTGACTGGGGATTGCAACACCTTCATCTTAAGTTGCATTCATCAAAAGCATTAGCACCGAAAAAAACAAGCGAATCCCCCAAAAGACATCCGATCTGTTTTAGCGTGGCGGCCGAATGGAGTTGGCAGCTCCTTCGCAGCTTGCTGTGTTGGATTCGAAGGTTGCTGATGGGGCCTCGTATTGAACTGGGACGCACCAAGTGAATCCGGCAATCGTATTTCTCGTTCAAAACACACCGCGCGATCCTCAATACGGCCGAGATTCTCGTACGCTTTTAGATCAAAGCCTGGAACTACTGTTCAAGAACTACAATGACCAATTCAAACACCCTGTCATCATTTTCCACGAAGGAGACTTTACTCCACAGGACCAGAAAGAAGTCGCGGCGGGCCGCCCTGAAATCTACTTCCACGAAATTCATTTCACGGTCCCCGAATTCCTTGCAGATGAACCGATCCCAATGGAATGGCGAGGTTTCCACCGATTCGGTCTGGGGCATCGACACATGTGCCGATTCTACAGCTTGCAAATTTTCGATGTTCTCGATGCGCTTGGCATTGATTGGTATTTGCGGATGGATGACGATTCATTCCTTCATTCTCCAATCCGTTATAACCTTTTTGAATTCATGCAAAATAATGGCTATGAATACGGATATCGGGTGAACGTAAGAGATGGAGTTGATGTCACGCGTGGATTTGGTGAATCGGTAATTGCTTACTTGCTGGCCGAAGATATTGATCCGGAATTTTTCTACGAGCACATGATCTGGAACCCGGGGCTGAAATATTGGGCCGATCGAAAACTTAACGAATTGAAGAACTTCGTTAAAAAGCGACTTAACAGTCGTGATCCATCTCAAACACGTTTACTGTGGAAATGGCCGTCAACTCCCGGTTTCGTGCGCCGTGCAGTCTACGACCGCAAAGGCTATTACAACAATTTCCACATCACGCGCGTGGGTTTTTGGAAAGCACCTCCAGTCCAGAGATTCCTGCAACATTTCGATCGACTAGGCGGCAACTACAAGTACCGATGGAACGATCTTGTGTACCAATCTGCCGCCGTTCAAATCTTTTGCCCCAAGATGAAGCTGCACAAATTCACCGATTGGACGTACGAACACGCCACCATTCGGAACGACAAACTTTTCTTTGGTGGCATTTACGAAGGAAAAGACGATCGCGGTTCGAGCGTCGTGAAAGAGTTCAAGCGGAAATACGGTCGCGCGCACACGAATCAGACATGGCAATAAATTCACGAGGAAGCATTCAATTGATGAACCAGAAGCCGCTACATATAATCTGCGAACGAGATGTTGGTCTTTTTTCGCTCATTCAACAGGTTATTGCCAATGTTCCTTGGGCGCTGACCAAAGGTCGAAAACCAATTGCATTTTTTCGAGATCGTTGCGCCTATTTCACGCCAGCAGGCTTTCGTGAACGGGACAATGTGTGGGAGTACTATTTTGAACCGCTGATCGCCGATTATCCCGCCTCAACGATCGACGACTCGATCATCAGATCAATTGACGAAAATTTCCCGAAGTGGAATAAATTGGGTCGGATGCATGAAAATGCCTTTGTCACTGCGAATTTCGGTGATCATCCAGAGCTCGCAAAAAAAGCGATCAGCATTCCCTACCTTTGGGATGACCCAGACCGTGCACTGAGGCAGACGACGGCTGAAATCATTCAACGATACGTTCGCCCAAGAAAATACATCAAAGACCAAGTCAAAACATTCTGGCAAGACAATTTAAAAGGCCACTATGTGGTGGGCGTCCATGTCAGAGCAACAGATTCTATTTCGTGTTACGAGCGTCGTGCACATCGTTTTGCTTCACTTTCGTGGAAGAAATACCTGAGTGCAATTTCTCAAATCATTTTGCAGCGACCTAACTGTAAACTCTTTTTGGCAACAGACTCGGAAAAGTATGTCGCCAAAATGACCAAGCATTTTGGCGATCGGGTTGTCACCTTCAACTCAGTGCGACACCAAGGTGGATCATCAGCCGGGTTCGGCCCCGACCAAGGTATCATGCCCGCATACATCGCTACCGATCGGAACGTAGCAGCGAGAAACGGTTACGAGGCCGTCGTGGAGTACCTATTGCTGTCTCACTGCAACGTGCTCGTCCATAACAGCAGTAGCTTAGCCCGCACCGTTTTACTAAACAATTTCGAACAACCACACATTAACACTCACTTGAGCCGGCGGTTTTTGGTGGGCAGCTTGCGGAACCTTCAAAAACATGTCCACCGATATCGTCGCTGGCGGGGCGAGACCGATCCGTTTCGGATCAACTGCGCCTAGCAGTTCAAAGGTGCATCCATCCAAAATCTCAAATTACCCTGGTAGTTGCGATATTGCGACCGAGGAATCATGTCAACGTATGGAATCAGGTGTTGGTGATGACCAATGCAAAGTAGCCATCCGAGCATACTGAATTCTGAATTCAAGGTTCCAATGAAGGCCTTGCACTGGCTTAAAAAATACAAATCAGCCAATGAACTCATGACAATCTGATCAATAATCTCCGGTTGCTCCCATGCAACGTCTTCGATGAATCGCGAGTCATTTGCAATCACCGGGAAAACACTTCGATCGTGCGGAAGCGAAAGAATACGATATTCCGAGCAAGCTTTTCGAGCCTGCTCAATTTCACTCGTGGATTCTGTACTCAAGTAAATCGTTCTAATGTTGTTAGTTGCAACAAGTCGATCCGCAGCGGCTAGGTAATCATTTAACACTGCGCTGCTTCGTGTTGTCTGCTTGAGATCCTCATCGGCAGCATCACCTCGTCGGATGTGAATACCTAAGACAGGCTCGTCTTTCGGCCAATCGATCATCGCTCCCCATTCGTCGATCCGTCGCTGGACAGAATCACTAAGATCAAAGATTTGTGCTGTGCAAATCGCCATTTCCAAAAGGGTGCGATGCCACGCGGGCAACTTTTCCCCCGAAGTGGTCATCAACTTAGGCTCGCCAAGATTGGTCGGGGGTGAATCCTTAAAATAAGCGTTCCATGACTCTTCAGGTAATGGATTCGCATCCGGGCCGCCGTTAGCTTTGATCAAATCTTTTGCCTTCTTGCCTCGGCTCCACAACCAAGGATGCCAATCACCCTTTTGTTGCGAGGCAAATAGCCTTTCTTCCCGCGGATTCTCCCTCGCGATTTCGAATGATCTCCCCATGGAGGTTGCATGATGAAGGGCCGTCGCGAGTTGGCGGACATTCTTTGTGATCGGCATATAGCTGAGTGGCACCTGCAAAGGAGCTGCGTTCGAAAACTGCTTCACTTCGCCAATCTTCTCGAGGTATGCCGTGCAATAATTCGCCTGCAGTTTTTTGACTTGATCGCTCGCCACGACCTCAGGCGTGTAGCTTTGAGGAAATTCCCATCTTCGAATCAAATGATACAACCAAGGAAAATTGCGATCGAGTTTCCCTGACCACTTGCGATCGACCAGTCGCTGAGGATTATTGAGACGTTTCATTGCGGCCCTCGTCGGGCATCATGAACCAAGAAGTTCGATTTATGGGTTTGCATTAGGAATGGATAGGCGACGCCGGTTCAAGGTTGATGGAAAAACTTTCCAGATAAAAAGATAAAAAACAGTAGTGAGATGAGATCGCCCACAATTGTGTGCATTTCCCTGCCGTACGAGTAGGCCAACTTCAATCAACCGCTTTGCGGCAACGGTTATGCCAAATGTCCAGACCGCCTACCAGACCGCCTACCAGACCTAGCAAGATCCAGATAAGGTCCGAAACAGGTTGAGTTACCGCACAAGAATCCAGCACGGTCATTGCTAGAAGTTAAAGCGTAATGAGGCAACTCAATCAATCACTCCACATCCTAGCAACCCAGCCACGTTCGTTTTGCCTGCCAGCGCGATGCAGCTTCCAACTATCGCAGTCCCGACAAATAAGCCAAATAAGCCAAATTCAAGCGAAACATCATGATCGACCTGCGGAAGCTGAAGACGAATACGGTGGCGTCAGCCGCAGTCACAGCAGAGCCCCCTCTTCGTTGAGCGCATTCTCGAAACAGACCCTTCCCAACAAGCCCGCCGGTCATCGCCGTCAGTCGTGAAAAGTTGCCCCTTGTCGCCAGCGCAAACCGCAGCTGGCACCCGAGCGTTCTCTCTCGCGTCTCACGTCGCCATCTTACCGATCACCCGATGGTCATGTCATTATTGATTCCATGAAATCGTGCTACCGACTCCGCTCGAGTGGATCAAAAGCATTGTAAATCTCGATTTCATCGGGCGTCTCGAGCGACCGTCATCCGTTCTCCAAACCGCCTGATAGGTGTCACTCAGGACGAGGCCAAGTTGGAGATGAACCGTTGCATCCGCAATCGCCAACTTTTTTGCACCAAAAAGTGAAAAGCGACTTAACAGGAGAAACATGTGAATCTGAAAAAATCAGCAGCCCAGCCAATCCCAGCCCACGATTCTTGGCAGATCGTCGAACACAAATTACCTTGGATCTTCGAGATAGACAGAACCGATGCGGATCCGTGTTGCGAATCGGGTAAAGATGGCCTAGATTTCGCGAGCAGCTACAAACACAAAACCGTCACAAAGCCAAATTTCACGCGAAGATCGATTCGCTTTTCGCAAGGATTTTCGACATCCAAGCGGGAGCGATGCGATCGCTCGTTTTGAACAGCAGAAAGGACACGGGGCCCTGTATCGTTTCCCCGAACGCCATGGACCACTCAAACGACGATGCGTTACCAATCGATGCTTGGTCTGCGGACATGCAGGCTGCAATCGCTGAGATCTGCGACCTTGGCCAAGCGACGCTAGCAAGGCATTCAACCTCCAGCGTTCACGCCGCCCAAGTGGCACAAGACTGGGAGTTATCGAAGCGACTGGAAGACGAACGGATTGCCCTTCGCCAACTATTTGACCATGCCCGCCAGATCATTGAGACGGTTGAGTTAACGCGTCAACAAATCGAAGACGATACGACCGCCACTGCTGACCTACATGAATCACTGCGAACATGCGCCGCCCTCATTCATAGCAGCGTTCCAGAGCTTGAGAAAGCCTTCCTGACGAGTCGCCACAGCGCGTTGGATTTGCTCCGTTGGACGCAACGTTCTGGCCATTTAGCGGACAGCGATTTACCAACCCAATATCGTGCCAGCTACGCTCGGCTCCTTGAATACACTCCTGTCTTCAAGCCCCGCATGGAAGCCATGCAACACGACCTACTCAGACTGCGACACGATGCGGGACTTCACGAGGATGTGCAACGGCTACTCTCAGCTTTGACTCGCTACAACGGCGTCACTGACGCAGCCCGACGTTTTGTCCAAAGCGTGGTAAAACCACCGTTGGATCTTGTTTTTCACGAGACGGCAACATTCGAATCGGATTGGCAAGGATTAACGCCGGACGTTCAGAGCGAGCTAGGGACGGAAATCAATGACTCCTGCCAATTACTCCTGTACGATCCGACCCGCTTTATTCAACAGGTCGAGCTAATGAAACCCACTTTGGCGGATGGCGTCGAAGCATCGCTCTACGTGCAATCCGTCGATTCATGGCGAATCTTTTTCACCGTCGATGAAGATCCGGTTTTCAAAGAGCTGCGGGTTACTTTGTTTCGAGTTGTCGATCAGAGAGATTTCGCACCAACCTGCCAATGGATTATCGAACATCTTTACCGTGATCTCACCGACGATTGAATCAACACAGCTGAATCAACGCAGTCATCAGCCATTTCCCAACCGCAAATCAAGATACTTCGTTAAGCGAGCACATTTTCATGACTGAGCTAAAACGCTTACTCGACGAGTTCGGCATCATTTACGATGCCTTAAAAAAACTTCCTGATGACAAATTGAAGCTCGCATTCCTGGAAGCGCTTGCCGAGCTTGAGGATAATGACTGCCACCGCACGAGAAGCTTCCCCAAAACGAGACTCCACCGAGTACGTGGAGTAAAACAGGCCATCTATCGCGCGGACATCACGAAAATCTCTGGTTGGCGCATCCATCTTCAATACGTTAACGGAAATATCGTTTTGAAAGATGTCATCGAAGGCAATCGCCATGATGACGTAATCAAAGTCATCAAAACAAAAAAGGGACGCTACGAGTAGCCATCCAACTGCGGCATCTCGATATCGAAAGCGATCACCGACTCTCATTGCGATCAACCCAATCCTCAGCGACCGCCAAAATTACTTAACAAGAACCTCGCCGACAACGAAGAACTGCGGATGCATCCCGATTAACCCGCCCTCGCGTCTCTCCCCGAGTTAGAGAAGGTGCCTCACCAAACCAGTGAGAAGAGCCGTACAACAGCCACCATTTCGGGGAAGAATCGTCCTCACAGGAAAACATGCGCAAGCTTTTCTTTACGCTCCTATCACCCCGTGCGTGTGATGTTGTCGCCGGGCACCGAATTCCAAGCGAGGGCCGATAGTTGTTTTACGGGACAAAAACTGAGCGATTGGGAATCGCGTCTGAACGGCCACTCATCCAGCGTCATTGCCCGTTTCAAGAACAGCAGGCGACTCGACCGACTCGTCGGCTGGCGCTCACATCGAGCCAATCGACAGCCGTCGAGAAGGATTGCTTGGCTGCCCCGAAAGAATCGGGCTATGCTTGCATTTCACCCAAATTCACGCCCGTAATCGGGTGATTAACGGTCGCCATCTTCTGCTCAAAAATCGAATTGCAATTGGACGAGAGCGAAGCTGGGACGGCGTCGGCCAGTTGGCCCGATTTCAAGAGGTGATCAATAGCAATACGATCGTGACATTCGAAAAGGTCAACCTGTTTGCACGGGGCAAATGTGTTAATCGGCAACGCCCAACGCGCCAGCAAGAGAAGAATCGCTACAATGAAGGGCGATAAACACACGACCTTACCATCGTGTTTGGCCACCCGACTACGATCAGGATAGAATTCAATGCTGCAACCACTTCAGGGTAAACAAATCCTCATTTTCGTGGGCGAAATCTACGAAGATCTTGAACTTTGGTACCCGAAGCTGCGTTTGATTGAAGCAGGGGCGACTGTTGTGGTCGCAGGGCCGAACGCGCAGCAGAACTACGCGGGGAAGAACGGCTATCCATGCGCTTCTGACGTGGCGATTTCCGACGTCAACACCAACGAATTTGACGGCTTGGTTGTGCCAGGCGGCTTCATGCCGGACAAACTCCGGCGTGATCCTCGTGTCCTGGAAATCGTCCAAGAATTCGACAACGCAGGAAAATTGGTCGCAGCCATCTGCCATGGCGGCTGGATTCCGATCTCAGCCGGAGTCTATCGAGGCGTCACCGTCACCGGATCCCCTGGAATCAAGGATGACCTCGTGAATGCTGGCGCGATCTGGCGGGACGAAGCGGTCGTGATCGATCGACACTTTGTGTCAAGTAGAAAGCCTGACGATCTTCCCGACTTTTGTCGCGGTATCTTGACGGTCATGAGCTAAATCAAGGAATAGCGACGAAACGCCACGGCTTCGCAAGCGAGCCTGTCGCAAGCCAAATTTGTTTCAAGTTTTGCGGAGATAAATTCTGCAAGATTCAAGGCTCGACGGATACCTCTCTACGGTGGGGCAAGTACCTCCTCTCATCTCACTGTCATTTCTAAACATAGGTGATGAATATGGGGCACCGTAAAACAATCGAACACATCGACACCAAAGGTAACCGACGAATTATCGTTTCTCACGATCCTAATGGGTTTCGAATCGACGAGTACAATCGCGAACACGATCGCGCACCCTGGATATTTCGTCGAAACTGGGTTCAAGGTCGGCCACGGAATGAAATCACCGAATTGATTTCCTCCCACTGGTAAGGTTTGAGTCAAAATCTGCCTGGCGAATTTCTAGCCTACCTACTTCATCCTCCCAAAAGCCGGCGACGGAAACCGTATTGCATCTGATCGGCATGCCGCTCAGCCGTCAATCCTCGAAATCGCTGCAAACACTTCCTGCCTGATTCCTATACCGCCCGCTCCGTGCAATTCGGTCGAAGCCTTTCTCCCCAATCCCAGCGTGGGCAACGAGGTGAAAATCGACGAAGCTACCCTTCGTCAGGCTATTCACTCCGCGCAACCGGTGATCGAACGGAGCCTGGCGGAGGGGAAAGCTGCGTAACGATCGCGAACCAATTGAGTGCTAGCCGGCTATCATCTTGACCAGTCTTGGGTAAACTGTGGCCAGCCCTTATGAGCACGCTGCCTTCGAACCAACCTGCGGTAACATCTGCCTCTTCGCAACCATCGCGACGATATTTTCTCGGCTGGAGAATGCTAGCCATCGCAGCAGTTGGTCAGTACATGTCTGCTCCCGGACAGTCTTATTCCGTCGCCGCCTTTAAAGATCCCATGCGGGAGGGACTCTCCCTCAGCGAGACCAATTTTTCGCTTGCGTACGGCTTCGCGACGTTTGTCAGCGCTTGCTTGCTGCCGGGAGTGGGACGTCTTGTCGATAAGTGGGGGGCAAGAATCATGCTGCCCTTGATTTCAATCGGCCTCGCCGCTTCCTGCTTTTTCATGTCGACCATCGACTCCCTGCCAAAGTTGTACGTTGCCTTCAGCTGCATTCGTAGCCTCGGCCAAGGATCGCTCACTCTTGTTTCAGTGTGGTTGGTGGGTGAATGGTTCGAGCGACGTAGGGGAATGGCAACGGCGATCGCGGGACTGGGGGGCGCTGCATCCGTGATGACCGTGCCGCTACTCAACAACTGGTTAATCGAGAACTACGACTGGGAGACCGCCTGGCAGGTTTTGGCAATCGCTGTCGCAGCATCCCTCGTCCTTCCTGGCCTGATCCTGATACGGGATAGACCGGAAGACGTGGGTCTGACCCCGGACGGCATCTTGCCCGAATCAACAGACGAATCAGCGAAACGAGGCCCAAAAATAGTGGCCCTGGAAGATTCCTGGTCCGTTAACCAGGTTCTGCGGGACCTTACTTTTTGGAAACTCCTCTCGGTACCGGCGACGGCGGCGTTGATTGGCACGGGATTGATTTTTCACCAGGTGTCCTTGCTGGGTAGCCGCGGCCTCCCAGCGAATTGGGCGTTGGGAATGCTTTCCATTCAGGCAGGTTTCGCCAGTCTGATGACCTTCCCAGCCGGTTGGGCAACGGATCGCATCGAAGGACGTTTTATTCTTTTGGCAGCCATGATTTTTCTCGCGCTCGCCCTAGTCATCGTCATTCTTATGCCCAGCCCATGGATGGTCATCCTGTATGCCTTGTTGCTGGGGGCCCAGGGCAGCATCTTTCGCAGTACAGGCACGGTGATTTGGATTAACTACTATGGCCGCGTCAATCAAGGTGCAATTCGAGGCGTCGCTTGGGCAGCGATGATTCTTGCCTCGGCAGTCGGCCCAATTCCACTGGCCCTCTCGATTGATCAATTTGAATCGTATCAACCCGCACTGCTGCTGTTTCTGCTGCTGCCAATTTTCTCAGCCGTTGCGGTCTGGTCCGCTCTGCCGCCGCGGCCCAGCCCCCGTTGATCGAGATTGACAGTGACCGGGAGATTTCAAAGAATCTAGAGGCAACCGGGCATTTAATCAAAATTTGCGCACTCACGTACTGAGCGGAGCAGGAATGGCTGACAAGGATCGCTTCTTGCCAAATCTGTTCATCCTAGGCGCCGCAAAGTGCGGGACAACTTCCCTCTGGGAACATCTTCAATCAAGCCGTGAAGTTTGCATGTCTCGTCCCAAAGAGCCTCTCTTTTTTGCCTGGGAATTCTCCGCAGGTTTAGCACACTATCGCTGCAAATACTTTCGTCACTGGAAGTATGAGACGACGATCGGAGATGCCAGTCACCGCAATTTGTACTTGCCCTACGTTCCAGAACGTATCCACCAAACCAACCCCCAGGCAAAATTGATCGTTTTACTTCGCAACCCAATCGATCGAGCCTATTCACATTGGTGGCATTTTGCCTCACGCGGACGCGAATCACACTCGTTCGAGGAAGCCCTTAAACACAATCAACAACAATTGGAACGAGGTGAACAATTCCGCGTCGAATCCGATTACCGTCAGATTCGACAACATGATGTTTCTGGCGGCAACAGAGGCACCTATTTGGATTCTGGTTACTACGCTCGACAAATCGAGCGTTATCGCCGCCTGTTTCCCGAACAGCAAATCCAGATCATTCTGTTTGATCAATTTGTCGCCAAACCGTTCCAAACGGTTTCGCGGCTGCGATCGTTTCTTGGCCTGCGGGGCGTCAACCGATGGACGTTTCGTCTTCGGCGCGCAAACCGCCAACAACGGCGCACACCGGATTGGTTGAGACAACTCGCACCAAACACAACATTCGGTAGCCCGATCGCCGCACCCGCCTCAAAAATACTACAAGCTGGCCTGAAGATTCAAGCACGTCCCAAAATGCAATCGGCAACCCGTGCTTGGTTATCCGAACATTACCGACCGCACAATCACCAATTGGCAAAAGAGCTTTCCCTTGACCTGACTCATTGGGACTAGCCGGTGCTGTCAAGGTTTCTTTGATGCCTTCTTCGGTAGCAAAGACGAATGATCGTGGACGATAAGCCATCGCCCGATGATTTCCCGAAAGACGAGCGTAAAGTTTCCCTCTAAATCACCCGCTTGCCTTCGTAGTGACCAACGCCCTAAAACGTAAGCTGCGTTTTCGCCCAGTGAAAACATTTCCAAATCACCGAAACTTAACTGCCCCATCTGGGCTGGCGTTGGGTATCGCGTTTCATAACGAAGCTTCGTTGCCTCCCAGCCCCGTAGGGTCTTGCCCCCCGAGCTAAACGTGAGTTGGTCCGAATTCCAATAAGATTCCATAAACCGACCCAACTCTCCTGCGTTCCAGGCCTTCGATTGCTCCGTTAGAACCCCAGTTAACACGCGTTGCAGTTCGACAGACAAAGCTCCGGGATTTTCTTCCGCTGAAACTAGCCGTGTGATGGAGACGAGGTTAATCGACCACAAAATACAAATCCCGATGGGAACATGATGAGAGAATCGCATCAGAGCAGCTCCGAAGAAGACAAACTGAGTCAAATTTGGCTCGTTGGTTGTACCAGCTTTTCAGGACGGTCGGTAGAATCCAGGTATTAACCGATCCCAATCAGAGCCACCTCGGAACAACCAGGCGATGCGTAACGAAAACCTTCACGAACAAATGTCCCGCATGATTATGGGGTACAGCATCTCACAGGCAATTCATGCAGCGTGCAAACTTAAAATCGCGGATCGGCTAAAACAAGGTCCCAAATCAGTTGCTCAACTCGCAGCAGAGGCAGAGGTCAACGAGGATGCTCTTTTCCGACTCCTACGGGCGTTGGCCAGTCTCAATATTTTTGCCGAGGGCGAGAACCGAGTGTTCGAACTAACCCCGTTGGCCGAACTTCTGCGAGCCGACTCCCCGGACTCTCTCCAACCGCTCGCGCTAATGATGGGCAGCGAGATTTATCGAACCTGGGCAAATCTCACAAAATCGATCACCAGTGGTCAGACCGCGTTTGATGAGATTTACGGCGAACCGTTCTTTGATTATTTAACCGGCCACCCTGACTCGGCTCGGATATTCGACGCGGCCATGACAGCGAGCCACGGCCACGAAACCGAGGCAATTCTTGAAGTTTATAACTTTGCCGACATTGGCGTACTCGCCGATGTGGGCGGCGGCAATGGGTCAAAACTGGCGAAAATACTCGAGCATCACCCGGCTCTTCACGGCATTTTGTTTGACCTCCCCCATGTGGTTCAACGCGCGACTGAAACCTTTCAATCCGCCGGGCTCAACGATCGTTGCCAAATTGTCGGTGGCGATTTCTTCCAATCGATTCCCGCAGGCGCCGACGTGTATCTGATGCGTCATATCATTCATGACTGGGATGACGACAAATCCCTGCGAATTTTGCAAAACTGCCACGCAGTCATGCCGGAAAACGGAAAGCTACTCGTCGTAGAAAACGTCATCTTGAGCGGCAACACTCCCTGTTCTGCGAAGTTCCTCGATCTCACGATGCTGTTGGTGCCGGGCGGCCGAGAAAGAACTGAACACGAATTCCGGGAACTATTTGCAAAAGCTGGCTTTGAGTTAACGCGTGTGATTCCTGGTCGACATAATTTATCCGTGATCGAAGGGATACGTCGTGACAAAACCTAATCCACAATGTCAAATTTGATTATTCGATCTCCTCCGCCGATGCAAGACGTAGAAGGGTCCGCACCGGCAGTGCGCACGGCAAAGACTGAGACACAATCCGTGCTCTGCTTGTTGGCAGCTTGAGCCACACCAAGTCCCCACAAAAGGTTGCCGGTACCATTGTCTCTTCAAATTGGCTGCATCCGCTACTCGCCCACCTCAACACGAAACTCTTGAATGCCCCATGCCACTCAATCCATCCACGGAAGACAGCCTACGTCGTCTCTTCTATCAAGGTTTTTCAGCACATGATATCGCCGAACCGCTTCGTTCCTTCGACGACCAAGCCTCGTCCGAAGAGGTGAAACAGTACATGCTGGAGCACAAGTACCTGGTTGTTGGCGTGCGCCATCGGGGCATGATCACTGGCTATATCGATTTGGCAGATTTATCAGCCGGTCAATGCCAGGATCACCTGCGAACTTTCGAGTCCGGCACGGTCATTCATGCCACGGCACCACTAATTGACGTCATCCATGGCTTGCAGGAAGAACAACGTCTCTTCGTAACGATGCTAGGGCAAGTGGGCGGTATTATCACGCGAACCGATCTGCAAAAGCCCCCTTTTCGAATGTGGCTGTTTGGAATGGTGACTTTAATCGAAATGCGATTATCTCGAATCATCGAGCAAGTCTGTCCCGATGATTCGTGGCAACAGTATCTCTCAGCAGGTCGTATTCAGAAAGCAGAAGCACTGCTAACGGAGCGCCAGCGCAGAAATCAACATCTCCAGTTATCCGAGTGCCTCCAACTTTCAGATAAGGGGCAAATTCTCGCGCGCAATCCGCAACTACGATCGGCCACACGATTTAATTCAAGACGTCAGGTCGAAGACGCCGTCAAGGGCTTCGAACGATTGCGGAACAATCTGGCTCACGCTCAGGACATCATTGCGACAGACTGGGACACCATTGTCGATCTGACCAACAACATCAACAACATTATCTCCGGCCCCGAACGTTGGAAACGTGACGAATCGCCCCAAAAGCCATCCAAGTAATGTTTTTCCCCCTCATCATCCCCGGCGGGCTATCCAGTCAAGGTAAAAGGAGCAGCCCACGTACAGAGCAGGGTAGACGCATGACAGTCCGAACCAGAGTCGACTTACCTCAGGATACTGAAGCACCATGACCAACAAAACGATCGCCCAAACCGCCGCGCCTCCTAAAAAGAAAGGCTTCCAACAGGGCGGCCGATTGGGATAAACAAATCGCACCGGCGCGATACTGAGTGCACTGAGCGCCAACAGAATGGCGGCAACCCACCACGATTCGGTCCCATCAAAAATGACCGCCAAGTAGAAGGCGACCACATTCCAATAAGAGGGAAATCCGCGAAAAAATCCCCGACTCTCTTCTTTTGCGCCTTCGTGAACAAAGGCCAACGAACTTGCTACCAGCGGAAACGCACAAAACAACCAGGCCGGCTCGGGCAGCCAGCCGGCTCGCCAGATCAACAACACGGGTAAAAACGTGTAATTCACGTAATCCACGATGTCATCAAGCTTGCGTCCGTCAATCCAGGGGGTGTGACGCCGCACGTCAGCAGCACGCGCTAGCGTTCCATCGGTGGCGTCGATCAGGACCGACACCATCATCGCCAAGAAGGCCATTCGGTAATCCTGATGCAAAATGGCAATCGCTGTAAACAAAGCGACGACGATGCCCATCGCTGTGTAAAGATGGACTCCCAGCGCCAGTAACACGCGCCAAGGCGAACTCTCTGGTTCACGATTCATCGGTCCCTCTTTGCTTGCCTGTTTCTTGAGTCACTTGTGAAACCACCGCAATCGTCGCCAGCGATACCAGCATGATCAACGTTTTCCAAGGAAGCCAGCCAACGGCCTCATTCAAAGCCTCCAGCGAGGCCGGCGCGAAACCCGATTCAGCTACATACATCACGCCCCTGAGGCTCAAAGCAAGGGCCGCACCGAGGGCCGCTGCAACCGCTGTTGACCGTTGATAAAAAAGGGCGATCACGAGCTGGGGAAATAACACCACATAGACGAGATCGGCGCAGAAGTACCAGAGCTGGTAGACACTATCAACACGGAGGGCCAAGGTGGCAGCAACCGCACCAATGACAACGATCGCAACTCGTAACACCAACTGTAATCGAGCGTCCTGTTTGTTGTGACCGATCCAAGGTCGATAAACATTCCAGGCAAACATCGAAGCAGAAGAAAGGATGGAAGAATCCACCGAAGACATCACCGCGGCTGCAATCGCAGTCAGGCCGATCAGCGAAACAACCGAGGGAACTCCATGCCGAAGCAAATAGGGTAAAATAATGGCCGCATCCGAGGGCTCTTCCACCGCGAGTGCATTCCAATCGAGACACGCCCCGCCCATTCCAATCAGCATTGGAATCAAGGCCACTAGCAAACAGGCCAAACCTGCGGTCACCGACATAACTTGAGCTGAACGAGCGTTCGCAGTTGCCAAAACACGTTGAAAGTAAACCTGCCATGGAATCCCACCGCAAATCAGCAACAAGGCCGCATCAACCCATTGCCATCCCCAAGGGTCCGGCTGAGTCCACGCATTCGCATCCGGAATAAGACGTGCCTTTGTTCCGTAAACGGCCTGGTAGTCACGCCACATTTCGGTCAATCCACCACACTGATGGATCACAAACGGCAGCGCGATCGACAAACCAACACAGATGCAGACAAATTGCAAAACATCAGAAAACGCGACGGACCAAAGTCCACCCATCACGGTATAAGTTACCACGACGGTCGCGGCGACTAACACGACCAGCGCCGGATCAATTCCGAACAGGGTCCCTAACGTGGCCCCCAGAGCGGAAAGAATCGCCGCCGTCCAAAACAAATCGCCAACCAGCGCCGGCAGATACAGAAAAGAAGCCATGCGTTTGCCGTAACGATCGTCAAACAGATCAAGCATCGTTCGATATTCGCGCCGACGCATCGGCCCCGCGAACAAGAGCCCCCCAACAACCAGGCTGAGTGCATAACACCAAGGCGCTTGACACCAGACCAACCCTCGCCCCGGATCGTAAACTGCCTCCGCAGTTCCATTAACGTATCCACCACCAATCCAGGTCGCCGCGAGTGAAATCCACGCTAAGCCCAGTGGCAAGTGCCGATTTGCGATCATTAATTCGGTAACGTCGCTTCGGCTCTTGATCCGGCGGCGTCCCAAAAAGCCAACCGCCAAAAAGGCCAACGATATCACCAGCAACACAAGCCACGTCATACCCGCGCTCTCAAGAAATGATTCAACACCATCGCCCCACCCGATCCAACGTGTCTTTCCCCACGGAATGTTGATCCAGCCAACGAATATAGCCAACAAGCTCCCCACGAAGTAGGTTAGGTCGAACGGAAAACGGGCTGCCGAACGACCGCTAACTACTAGAATGTGTGGCCCAGGTAGCTGGTTTCTGATCGCCGGCTACCCTTTTTGACATAAAACCGCCCAACTACCCACCGCTCACCAAAGCACAGCCTGAACTCATGCTTCGTGAAACTGAAATCTTACAGCTGAGAAAATCGTTCACGAAGCGAGCCGATTGACTAAAGAAGGACAACCATGAAAGTCGACTTGGTCCACACGCAAACCTCCGATGGAATGCGCCTTGATGGGGTGCTGCACGAAGTGAATTCAAACCCCACGTCCCAATCAGATCTGGACGCCATCATCTGTTTTTCGGGTATTGGCAGCAATTTCTATGGATCGAGCCTAATCGCACGCATTTGCGACCGTCTCGGAAGCCACGGCGTAGCGGCTTTGAGCGTGAACACCCGAGGCCATGATGGGATCAGTACGGCTTCGACAACCTTCGGCGGCAAAAGGCAGGGCGCTGCATTCGAAATCATTGATGACTGCCGCTACGACGTCTCAGCCTGGATCCAATTTCTGACGAAACAAGGCCACCGTCGCATCGGCTTGCTTGGACACAGCCTCGGAGCCATCAAAGTCGTTTATGCACAGGCATATGCGAGTGAAGCGAATGTCGCACGCGTGATCGCCCTCTCACCACCCAGCCTAAATCATCGTCGATTTCTCGACAGTAAAGACGCGAGCGACTATCGGCGTTCACTGGAGGCGGCTGAAACGTTCATGGCTGCTGGCGCACCCGAAATGCTCTTCCAGGCAACCTTCCCCTTTTCAATGGCCATGTCACCGGCAACCTATTTGGATAAATACGGCTCCGCCGACCGCTACGACATTCTACGCTTCGCCAACCAGGTCAATTGCCCACTGGCTTTCATCTATGGATCCAAAGAATTGCAAGCCGAACAGACGGCCTTTGCAGGGATCACTGATCAACTCGAACGACTGACTTGGCCAGCAACGGGACGGCCAACGATTGATGTCATCCCGGGTGCAAACCATTTCTATGCGGGAGTGGTCGCTGAATTGCTTGACGAAATTTCCCGGATCGTGACGAGCTAGTCCCAACCGATCACAGACAGATTACTTAAGAGGCGCTCGTTTGGCCCCGTTGGGCGACGACTGAACGGGAGCACGTTGTACCGATCGTGACTGATCGATGTAACGAATGAAGTGGGGTGCAGCGGGATCCTTGGGCAACTCTTTGGCGAGCCTTACGTAGCCATCTCGAATCCTCATTTTGGTCGTATCCGAAAGATTCTGAAAGCGTCGCACACCCAACACGTTCACCTCGGATCCCACCAATTGCACAATTTTGGCATTGATCGGGTCGTAACCAATACGAAAGGAACGCGCACGAGCCTGACCATCGCCGATGACCGGACGCATCGCCGATGTGGACGAACCGGAATGGGCCGCGCCCAGGAAATGGCCCAACTCGTGAACCAGTGCCTCCAAACGCTCCGGCTCTCGAATTTGTTTCGAGCTTTCTCGCAAAAGCACATGGGAATGCAAAGGGCCGCGCGTGCCACCCAGCCCGTTTCGCCCCTTGCGAAACTTGAATTGACTCGAAAATCCAATTGCGATCTGGCCTGACTTCGGCTCCACTTCCTGCTCGAATTCTCGCAAACTTCGATTTAAATCGTTGATGTGATTATCGGATTGCCAAGTACCAAATTCAGAAACCGAAAAACGGATGTCACAATACTCGTTGATAATGTCAGAGGCCGCATCCACGCGATCTTTCAACCGTTTCTGCCACAGCCGCTCAACCCCGGGCTCCTCCTCATCCACCATGACTTTGACATAGATGGTCACCGCCTCCGTAGGATGACCGATTAGCGAAAGAAACAACACGGCCAACAGAATCCAACTACACCAACCCCTTGCGGACGGCCCACACTGCAGCTTGCGTTCGATCCGATACGCCGACTTTCCGCAAAATGTGCTGTACATGTTCTTTCACCGTTTCGTAACTGATGCTGAGAGCTAACGCAATTTCCTTGTTCGTCAGACCTAACGCTAACTGTCGCAGCACTTCACTTTCTCTTTGCGTCAGAGGAACTTCCATGTCGGCCGAAAGTCTGGGAGTCGCCAACGCTCCGGTCACGCGACGCAACTCGTCTCTGGTCCAAATATTTTCACCATTCGCAACCCGGCGAATGCTCTCTACAAACCGCTCACAAGTTGAGTTCTTGAGAATGTAGCCGTTTGCTCCCAAAGCGACCGAGCGAGCGATGTAGGTCGGATTGTCGTAGGTCGAAAACATCAACATGGGCATTTCCGGCTGATCGAGCTTGATGCGACCCAGGGCAGTCAGACCATCTCCGCCTACCATGCGAATGTCCAGAACCACCAAATCAGGCTTCAACTCCATGCTCATCCGCACGGCTTCATCACCCGTGGTCGCCTCGCCCACCACCTCGATCTCAGTACCTTCCAGTATGCCTCGGATTCCCGTCCGAACAACCTCGTGGTCATCCGCAATAATCATTCGAATTGCCATAGCGAGCCTTATTCACCTCCCCGAAAACGTCTCTAACCACCGGTGCAAGGCAGAAAACCCCACTGTTGGGTGGACATCAAACGGCCCACTGACAAACATATCATCCCACAACAGATTCGGCAAGAAAACCGGCCGAATCAGGTGATAGAACGGAATCGAAAGGCGGAAACATTCGATCCGACAGGACAAAGCCCGCTTTGAAAGGCAGCTCACTCCCAATTCTTTCCGCGACAGGCTGGACAGCTGGGTCGGCTCCACCGCCGAGACCGCCCCACCTGACAGCGACTTCAGCAGATGCGCATCAAAAAAACTCGGACAAACGGCTTGGTTCAATCGGCAAAGCGTCTTTGGCTAGGTGCCCCGCAACACCAACTGTGGTTCGCCACTCGGGTCGCCACTCTGGTCGATCGCCGTGTGTCTGAACTAGAATGCCGTGAGGTTTCCGATCTTTGTTTCTGTTAACCCCCGGGTGTGAATAAAACCGTGTGGAGTTTCATCTCGAATCGCCGTTGGATGGCATACACATTTCTGGGCTGCCTCGCGCTGTCAGGGTGTGATGGCTGCCGTCGTCAGGAACTACCCCATCCTCCTGCCGCGTTCCAACCTTCTGCGGAGGCGATCGCGAAGCATAATGAGGCGGTCGCGTTAATGGGGCAATTCGACTATTCGACAGCCCACGACATTTTTGCGGAGTTGGCAGCCGCCCATCCGGAATGGGAGGCGGTCCAAGTTGATTTGGCGATCGCCACGCTGAATCGGCAACAAGTGGGCGATTCCGAGCGAGCCAGACAGTTACTCGGAGAGATTCTGCAGCAGCATCCGGACAATCTTCGTGCCTACTATTGTCGTGGCATCTTGGATCTCGATGGGGGTGATCCGGAAGCTGCTTCAAAAATGTTCCAGCATGTGGCCCAAGCGGATCCAACAGACGCCTACGCAGCCTATTACGCGGGCCAATGCCTGGCCCAGTTGGGCAAGCCCGAGGAAGCACTTCCGTGGTTTGTGAAGGCGATTGAGATGGACCCCTATCTTCGCAGCGCGTTGTACGGCGCATTTCAAGCCTGTTTGCGGCTCGACAAGCAGCAGCAGGCAACCGAATTTCGGGAGCTTTTTCAACGACTGGAGACCAACCCGCAGGCACGTGTGGCCGAAATCAAGTACACACGAATGGGCCCACGGGCCGAGGTGTCGTCAGCCACTTCCGATATCGCACCGGTCGGACCACCGCCGGGCGATCTGTTCCGAAAGTCCGTGGCCTTGCCCGGCACCGATGCCAAATTAAGCAGCCATGGCCAGAGAACTCCCAACCTCACGGTCTGCGACATGAATCAGGATGGACATCTGGACCTGTTCATCGCATCGGCCTCAGCCGTCGAACGGGAGTACAATACGGTCTTCTTCGGTGGCGAAAACGGCTTTCAACTGGCCAAGTCGCATCCCTTGGCAGCCGTCAGTCAAGTCAACACGGCCGCTTGGGGCGACTTTGACAATGACGGTGCGGTCGATGTCTATCTGCTGCGATCCGGCCCAAACAGCCTCTGGCGACAGCTTGCCGACGGCCAGTGGCTGGACATCACCGAAATGAGCGAAACCGGTGGAGCTGACATTAATTCGACGGATGGCATGGCCTTTGATGCGGATCACGATGGTGACTTAGATCTATTCGTCGCCAACGACGGCCCCAATGAACTGTTCAACAACAATCTAAACGGCACGTTCCGCCCGCTGGCCGAAGCCCAAGGGATCGCTGGTAATGGCGCAACGCGAGAGATTATCGCCAGCGACTTTGACCACGATCGTGACGTTGATCTGATCGCAATCAATCAACACCCCCCCCACGAAGTCTATCGTAACAATCGTCTCTGGAACTACGAACCAGCAACCGGTTTCGACGAATTCATTAAGTCGCCGATCCAAGCCTGCTTGGCAACAGATCGAGATGTCGATGGGCAAGTTGAATTAGTCACTCTTGGCAAATCAGGATTAGCCGTTTGGCGATCCGAGGATCAAGCCAGCTGGCAATCCACTCCGCTGGGCATTGCTCGCACAGATTTAAGCCCACCCTTGGCGACATCCGATCTCAATGGCAACGGAACCAATGACTTGATCGTGTCAACAAACGATAGTTGGCTCGCGTTGGCAGCGGACGGCAAGCGCGAATTAGCAAGATTCCCCAACAAAGCTCCCTGGCGACTGGCCAACCTCGACGCCGCCAAAGGCCCTTCAGTGATCGCGGTCAAACCGGATGCGACCCCGATCGTCTGGCAGCCTGGTCCCGGTCGCCTTCCTTTCATCATGCTCCAATTCACTGGCAAAGAAGATCAGGGCGAACAAATGCGTTCCAACCGTTCGGGAATTGGGGTGTCCGGCGCGGTTCGCATGGGAACCGACTGGGCCGCCTTCGACACATTTCGTGCCGACAGCGGGCCCGGGCAAAGCTGGCAGCCCATCTCGGTCGGCACAGGGGGTCGAGGACGGATTGATTACGTCAAAATGACTTGGCCAGACGGTGTTTTTCAGACCGAACTGGGCTTAACGAGTGGCCTGCGGCATGTGATCGAAGAAGACCAACGTCAGGTAGCAAGCTGTCCCGTGATTTTTGCGTGGGACGGCCAGCAATACCGGTTCATCACCGACGCACTTGGGGTTGCGGGGATCGGATTCAACGTCGGCTATGGCGAATATGGAGATCCGCGTCCTTGGGAAAATCTTCAACTACCGAGTAATCTGCTCAAAGCTCGACAAGACAAGTTTGAGATCAAGATTGGCGAACCGATGGAAGAAGTCTGCTACTTGGATGCGGCCCGATTGGTTTGCTATGATCTTCCACCGGGTTGGCAGATGGTCATCGATGAGAGATTTCACGTTCTCGGTCCTCCACCTTCCGGACAACCGATTTTTTATCGCCACGAACACCTGCCAATTGCTGCGACCAACGATCGCGGCCAGGATCTGCTTGCTCTCTTGAAAACGGCAGACTTTCAGGCTGCCCAACCGGGACAGCGCGATTCTCGCTTCTTGGGTTTGAACAAGGCGCATGACGTCATCTTGGAATTTTCGATCTCACTCGATCAGCCCGATTTATATCTGATGATGGATGGCTGGATCGAATATCCATATTCACAAACCATGTTTGCCGCCTGGCAAGCCGATGCGTCCTACGACGCACCAACGATCGAAGTCGAAGACACCGATGGAGTTTGGCACATCGTCACCGAACAGTTCGGCTATCTGGCAGGTATGCCTCGGCGCGCCCTGCTTCCACTTGATCGCAGTCGGATTCCAGCCGGTGCGAAGAGATTGCGAATCCGGACAAATGTCGAAATCTATTGGGATCGAATCGCCCTGATTCAAGCTGAGACAAATGACACGGTACGAGTCAAATCGATGCCGCTTCGCCAAGCTGTTGTCGACGAAGTTGGCTTTGCCCGTCGCACAAACCTGGCTCAGCATCGCCCACATTACGACTACAATCAACGCGCACCGCTGTGGGACACGCGACATCTCAAAGGCCACTACACCTCCTTCGGTGAAGCGACCCCGTTAGTTACAACCATCGACGATGCGGTTGCCATCATTGGGCCCGGCGAAGAAGTGGAGCTTCGTTTTTCCGATCAATCGGAGCAACTCCCGACGGATTGGTCACGGACGTTCGTGTTGGAACTAAATGGTTGGTGCAAGGACATGGACCTTTACACGCGCGACGGTGCCACCGTCGCGCCACTCCCGCGCCGCCACCCTACAAAGAATCCCGCAGAACTGCAGCAGCGTGACCAACTGCACCAGCAGTTTAACCAACGTTTCCGATCCGGTTTTTAGCGAGTTTCCATGCAATCCGGTCCTTTCAAACATCCCCGGTCGTTTTAAGCATCGAAGTCATGATCAATCCTTCCGTAAAACCAGCCGATCTCCGAGAGCCAAGCGTGGGCCCTCAAGCGATTGAGATTGGTTCAGTTCGTGTCGACCCACCCGTGTTGCAAGCGCCAATGGCTGGCTTCACCAACTATGCCTTTCGGCAAATCGTGCGGGACTACGGAGGCGCCGGACTTCAAGCAACGGAAATGGTCAACGCCAAAGGATTCGTCTGGATGGACGAGACGCGATGTGAACACCCCGATCGGCTCTGGGGTGTGAAGCAAGAAGCCCGTCCATTGGCAGTTCAAATCTGGGATAACGATCCGACCACGATGGCACGGGTCGGAGCGAGACTCGCCCACGAATACGAAGTCAGCGTCGTTGACATTAATTTTGGATGTCCGGTGCGGCAGGTGACTGAAAAGGCCCACAGCGGTTCTTATTTATTGCGTGACCCAGACCGGATGGGAACGATCATCGAGCGCGTGGTGAAGGCCTGCCATCCCGTGCCGGTCACCGCCAAGATTCGGCTCGGTTGTACGCGGGATTCCGTCAACGCCATCGAGATTGCGCAAGTCGTCGAGTCTGCAGGAGCCTCGGCACTAACGGTTCACGGACGAACTGCGGCAGATTTTTTTCGCGGCTCCGCCGACTGGGATTTAATCTCCGAAATCAAGCCTCATCTGCGACGAATTCCGCTGATCGGGAATGGTGATCTCGATTCACCCGCAAAAGTACTGACCGCCTTTGAACGTTACGCAGTGGACGGCGTCATGATCGCCCGCGCTTGTCTCGGCCGTCCTTGGCTTTTCCAACAAGTCTGCGCCGCCCTCAAGGGTCAGCCGATTCCCCCTGACCCCACCCTCGATCAACAACGAGAATGCATGGTTCGGCACTACCAACTAGTTGTCGAGCGATTCGGTGTAGAAAAGGGAACGATGTTGATGCGTAAATTTGCCTGCTGCTACGCCCAAGGCTTGTTCGGCGCCCGCCAATTCCGGACCCAAGTTGGTAAGGTTTCAACCCCGGATGAGTTTTACCAGGTCGTGAAGGAATACTTTCCGCGTGAGCGCCCCAACGGTAAATCCTGACGCTCGAAACCAGCAACCGAACTGCAACCGAACTCGCGTTCGAACCACCCAGCCAAACTTATTTGTAAGTCTTGAATTCTCCCGCCTTATAACGACGCCAATAATCAGCTAAATCCCGTTTGACTTTGGGAGATAACAGCACCACGCCGAGCACATTTGGAAAGGCCATCGAGAGAATCATCATGTCGGAGAAATCAAGCACTGCCCCCAAATTGACAATTGCACCAATAAAGACGCACGTCACGTAAATACAACGGTAAACGACCGTACTCCGCGCGCCGAATAAGCGTTCCCAACATCGCTCGCCGTAATAGCTCCATGAAATGATTGTCGAAAAGGCAAACAGCACAACAGCGACCGCAAGCACATAGGGAAACCATGAGATCTCACGCTCAAAAGCAACCGACGTCAGGGCTGCTCCTTGCAACCCTTGATCGACGACCCAAGGGTCGTAGTCCCAGGCGTTGGTGATCAAAATCACCAACGCGGTCATCGAACAAACCACAACCGTGTCGATGAATGGCCCCAACAAGGCGACCGCACCCTCCCGAACCGGCTCATCCGTTTTCGCCGCACTGTGAGCAATTGCAGCACTACCAACGCCCGCTTCGTTGCTGAACGCGGCACGCTGAATCCCCAAAACCATCACGCCAACGATCCCACCGCCAAACGCCTGACCGGTAAATGCCTGACTGAAAATGCTGACAACCAGCGCAGGAACATCGGTGATGTGCATCATGATGATCCACAGACAAGCGCCAATGTAGACCAGACACATGGTCGGTACGACCTTTTCCGCTGCCGCACCAATTCGCTTGATCCCTCCGATAATGACAAATCCAACAGCCACAGCGAGCACAATCCCGAAGATGACCAGAAATTTTCGCTTGAACCCGGACATTTCTGATACCAACGCCGCCCGCTGCTCCTCCAATGAAGCCAGTTCGTCAAAACTATCCTCGGCAGCAGCAGTCCGAATTTTCTCATTGAGATCGGACAATTGTTGAATCTGACCACTTTGAATCGTGCTAACCAGTTGGGCACCCGACTGATTGGCCTGGAACATGTTTCCGCCACCAAAACTGGCCATAATACACATCACCGAAAAGACGACGGACAAAACCAATCCCAACGGCCCCAACCCCAGCTCCTTGAGCCCCACATGCAGGTACTGCATCGGGCCGCCCAAAATCGTGCCGTCTGGTTTCACCGTGCGATATTTTTGGCCGAGCGTACATTCCACAAACTTACTTGTCATCCCGAAGACACCGCAAGCAACCATCCAGAAGAAAGCGCCCGGCCCCCCTAAGGTCATGGCAATCGTCACACCTGCGATGTTGCCCAGGCCGACGGTGGCAGATAGAGCCGATGCAAGCGCTTGCAAATGAGTCACTTCACCCGGTTCATTCGGATTGTCGTATCGCCCTCGAACAATCTCAACCGCGTGCCGAAATCCCCAAAAATTGAACCAGCCCATGTAGAACGTGAAAAATACCGACCCCGCAGCCAACCAGAGTACGACGATCGGAGCACCACCAAACTTCTCCTTCAGCAGATAGGGCTTACCAGCCACCGAATGCTGAGGGTCTGTCTTCAACCAGCCTTTGGCCGCCAGTGCATCAACCTGGTCCCAAGTCAAAACTTTATCGGGTTTCAACAACTCTCGTTTTCTCGAGATCTGCTGAAATTCCCCCTGGGGATGTTCCGCATTCTTGACCAAAACATATTTGTTCGCTTGGTCGAGCTCGACAACCACGTACTCGACTTGGCGATCACCAATCTTTCCGCGTCGAATCTCATTCGCTTCGTTCCCCAATACAAGCATGCCTCGGGCACCCAAACCATCCACTTGTTGAGGCGTCAGTTTCGCTTCGGGATACTCACCGTTGGGATCGTATTTCTCAAAATCTCCATGACTGCCAACGTCGCGAACATAGTCCTCCGCGTGGTCCATTTGGACGTACTCGCGATCGGTCGCAAACAATCGGCGAAATAAGACGGAGGCAATCGCGTCCACCGCCTTGGCAAATCCGGCGTCAACGCGTTCCATCAAACTCGGCTCAGATGCCGGCTCGATCGATTCAATGGCTTTCGGTGGAGCCACCACGGCTTTCGGTGGAGCCACCACGGCCGCTTGGCCATGGCACACAGACACCATCCAAATGGCAGATAGGATGACGATCAGACAAAACGCCAAAAATTTTTCGTCAACAAGCCTTAACATCCGCGAACTCCTTCCCGCCCGTCCTAGGCGGATTGCGTTTAAGTCTGGACGGTGCTTCTCACACCTCGACCGGCCGTCCCCGTCACCCGAAACCCGCCATCCCAACTGCCCAAACCGGTTCTGGCGGAACTTTTAGCCTATAACTCCTGTTATGTCAATTGTTTACGGTGCAGCACGGGGGCAGATACATTTTTAAAATATCCCGTTGTCTAAAATGTCGAAATGCTTATCATAGACTGGGGCAACCAGCCCGAGAGGTGAAACAGGTACCATGAGCGAGTTAGTTCCGAGCGACGTCACAATCCTCGATTTACTGCGAAAACGTGAATGGATGACGGTCACTGATTTCCGGTCAGCGCTAGGTGTGACCTCGACCGCAGTCCGGCAGCGACTCACCCGACTCCTTGCGCAGGGTTTTCTGCAACGTGAATTGATTGAAACCAACGGTCGTGGGCGACCGAGCCACCGCTACTGTTTGACTCCCGAGGGTCGCCGCCAAACGGGAGCCAATTTCGGTGATTTGGCCGTGGCCCTTTGGCAAGAATTACGTGCGATCGAAGACGTGGAGGTCAGACGCGGACTGCTGCAACGACTCTCCAGTCGGCTCGCCGAGTCCTACTCCGACCAAATCCAAGGCGAGACCGTTCAGGAACGAATGGAGGCCTTGGCCGCACTTTTTCAGCAGCGTCAAATTCCGTTTGAAGTCCAACAGGACGAATGCCAATTACCGATCTTGACGACCTTTGCCTGTCCCTACCCGGAACTCGCGGAGCAAGACGCGACCATTTGCGCCGTGGAGCGGTTGATGTTCTCGGAATTGCTAGGACAAAAAATGAATTTGGACCGTTGTCGACTGAATGGCGACACTTGCTGCAGTTTCCGCGGTTCAGACGGCCGGACGAAAGAAGAATTGAAGTCAAACCAGCGGCAGCAGCTACCGAGCTCCGACCCTAGCCAATAAGGTGCAGAAGTGCAAAGATATCGGGCTCCATTTTGTTCGGTCTGCTGACCTTTACTACTATCCCACAATTACGATTGACAGGACGATTGTCATGACGCGACCTTGGATTGAAGGACGCTTTGAAGAGAACGTGGTGACGACCACCGTTGAGCAAGCGATAAATTGGGCACGACAATCGAGCATTTGGCCCATGACCTTCGGACTTGCTTGCTGTGCGATTGAGATGATGGCCGCTGGAGCCAGCCGATATGACCTCGATCGGTTTGGCGCAGGAGCATTCCGCGCCACCCCAAGACAGGCTGACCTGATGATTGTAGCGGGAACGGTCACCTACAAAATGGCCAGCCGGGTCCAACGACTCTACAACCTCATGCCCGATCCCAAATACGTGATCGCGATGGGTGCGTGCACGGTCGGCGGCGGCCCCTACTTTAAGTGGGGTTACCATGTGGTGAAGGGGGTCGACTTAGTCGTACCCGTCGATGTTTATGTCCCCGGTTGCCCACCGCGACCGGAAGCGTTGCTTGAGGGCCTGATGCGAATTCAGGATAAAATCAATGGTCACCGAATTGCCAAGCAAACATCGGTAGAAGTCAAGGGCTTCCTCGAAGCCGGAGACAAGATGGAAGATGAGTTACCCATCCCTCATCATTCGGGATACGTGAAAGCTCCGGCCGACAAAGATCCGTTGTTGGATCACCAAAAAATTACCGGTTAGGTTACTAGAGGGTCTTGTTATTAGATCCGTCCTGCTCAGAGTGAAGGCAAATGACAGATACGCTTAAAGTCGAAAATCTCCATGTGAGCGTCGAAGGAAAAGAAATCCTTAAAGGCGTGGACCTGCAAATCAACCGGGGCGAGACCCACGCACTGATGGGCCCGAACGGGTCCGGCAAAAGCACGCTGGGCCTCGCTTTGATGGGTCACCCCAACTACGAGGTGACGTCAGGATCAATCCATCTGAACGATTTAAATCTACTGGAAATGGAAGCTGACCAGAGAGCACGAGCTGGCTTATTCATGGCTTTCCAACGGCCAATCGCCATCCCCGGCGTGAAGATGGCTGACTTCCTGCGTCATGCAACGACCAACGTGCGAAACCCGGACAGGCAAGAGGGTGAAGATTTAATCCCGATGCGTGAGTTCCGCAAGGAAATCCGTGACCGCATGGAGCAACTCAAGATTGATTCTGAGTTCGCTCGTCGGTACGTCAATGATGGTTTCTCAGGCGGCGAGATGAAACGAGCTGAGATTCTGCAACTCGCGATGCTGCAGCCGAAGTTCGCGGTGCTTGACGAGACAGACAGTGGGCTGGACGCAGACGCGGTTCTTCTCGCGAGTCAAAGCATCGCAGAGATTGGTCGCAAACAGATCGGACTGTTGATCATCACACACCATGACAAACTACTAGAACACAACCGTCCCGACTTCACCCACGTAATGCTGGGCGGACGAATTGTCGAGACAGGCGGCGTGGAATTAGCAGCTGAGCTGTACTCGAAGGGTTACGACCGAATCCGCAAGAAGTACCCCGAGGCTGATGCCGCCAATCAGGCCATGTTGTCGGAAGAGGCAGAAGCCACCGCCTGATTTCAGGAATCGCTTTGAGAAACGTCCTTCGAAAATTTTTAACGCAGTAGGATCGAAGCTATGGCAACGGATATCACCTCAAAATCGTCTGGGAATATCGGTGAGATTAACAAATATGATTTCCGGACCGATTCCAAAGCCGTCTTCAAGGCAAGGAAAGGAGTCGACGCCGAAATCGTCCAGCAAATCTCCGATATGAAGGACGAGCCGCAGTGGATGCGAGACTTCCGCTTGAAGAGTTTTGAAATCTTCGAATCGAAGCCGACACCCGAGTGGGGTGGCAGTATCGACATCGATTTCCAGGATATCTACTACTACCTCAAACCCACCGACCACCAAGGGCGGAGCTGGGATGATGTGCCCCAGGAAATCAAGGACACGTTTGACAAGTTGGGGATTCCCGAGGCAGAGAAGAAGTTCCTTGCGGGTGTCAAAGCTCAATTCGAAAGCGAAGTCGTCTACGGTTCTCTCAAGGAAGAGCTGTCGGAAAAAGGGGTGATTTTCACCGACACGGACACCGCCGTCAAAGAACACCCGGAATTGCTGCGGGAGTATTTCGGAAAGATCATCCCTCCGTCGGATAATAAATTCGCCGCATTAAACAGTGCAGTTTGGTCGGGTGGGTCATTCATCTACATCCCGAAGGGCGTTTCCATCGACTATCCGCTGCAAGCCTATTTCCGAATTAACGCCGAAAATATGGGCCAATTCGAGCGAACACTCATCATTGTCGACGAGGGGGCTCAGATCCATTACGTCGAGGGCTGCACAGCACCCATGTACAGCACCGAAAGTCTTCACTCGGCCGTGGTTGAGATCGTGGTCAAGAAGAATGCTCGTTGCCGCTACACGACAATTCAAAATTGGGCGAACAACATCTACAACCTCGTCACGAAGCGCGCCGTTGCCTACCAGGACGCAACCATGGAATGGATTGACGGAAATCTCGGCAGCCGTCTGACCATGAAGTACCCGGCTGTTTACATGATGGAACCAGGAGCCCGCGGCGAGATCCTGTCGATTGCGTTCTCCTCGGCAGGCCAACATCAAGACGCGGGTGCGAAATTGGTCCACTGTGCACCCAACACCACCGGACAAATCATCTCCAAATCGATCTCAAAAAATGGTGGCCGAAGCAGCTACCGAGGTTTGGTAAAAGTTGAGAAGGGAGCTCACAACTCCAAATCAAACGTCGTCTGTGATGCTCTGATTCTCGATCCGGAAAGTCGCAGCGACACCTATCCCTACATTGAAATTGCCGAACAAGATGTCTCGATCGGTCACGAAGCAAGCGTTTCTCGTATCGGCGAAGAACAGCTCTTTTATCTAATGAGTCGCGGGTTGAGCGAGGCCGAAGCCAGCACGATGATTGTTAATGGTTTCATCGAACCGCTCGTAAAAGAACTGCCGATGGAATACGCGGTGGAAATGAATCGTTTGATTCAACTGCAAATGGAGGGATCGGTTGGCTGATGCTCCGGCCAGAGAACGATCTACCTGCGATTTCACGACTGCCAATCGATCGACATTCCAACCCGATCAGCGGAAGTTTTCCTTTCAGAGCTTGAGTTTGTACGATGCCCCCAACAACAATGACGGCGACCGGATTTTCCCAAGAAGCTTTCGATGCATTTCTGCAATCGAGAAATGAACCCGGTTGGCTTTCAGACTTGCGTCGCCAAGCTTGGCAAACGTTTTGCGACAAAGATCTTCCATCGCGAACCGAAGAAGAATGGACGCGGACGGATATCCGTCTGTTTAAACTCGCCAAATACGGCATCCCGATGGAGGAATCGACGTCCGCTGCCGCCACATCGCTGCTCGATCAAGGTGTGGATCTTGGTGGCTCGACTTCCACCGTCAATGGCGTTCCAATCACTGGGTCGCAACGCTCAGAGTTGGCGGAGCAGGGGGTGATTTTTGGCAATTTGACCGATCTAATTCAAGAACACGGTGACCTGATTCGGAAGCATCTGTTTCAGCGAGCCGTTGATCCCCACCAAGACAAATTCTCAGCACTTCACGCGGCGTGCTGGACGAGTGGTACATTCCTTTACGTTCCTCGCGGAGTGGTTGTCAAACAGCCCTTCCACTCGCTCTCCTCGATCAACGGTCAAGGAGTGGACCTTGGACACACCTTGGTTGTCGTCGAGGACAATGCGGAAGTGACCTTCTTAAACGAGATGCGGTGCAACCAGGAAAGCGATTCTGGTCTACATTGCGGCGCTACGGAATTGATTATTGGTTCCAATGCGAGCCTCCGTTTTGTCAATCTACAGGACTGGTCCCAAAACGTTTGGCACTTTGCCCACCAAAGCGCAACGGTTGGTCGAGATGCATCCTTACAATGGACCGTCGGCGCTCTTGGTAGTCGGCTGGCGAAGGTAAATCAAACGGTAGCACTGACGGGTCTGGGAGCCGCATGCCAGGTCAACGGTGTGATGTTTACCGAAGGTAAGCAGCACCTGTCCTATCACACCATGCAACACCACGTCGCGCCACACTGCCGTAGTGATTTCCTCTATAAGGCAGCTTTGCAGGATACCTCTCGTACGGTTTGGCGGGGAATGATCAAGGTCGACGAAAAAGCCCAGAAAACAGATGGCTACCAACGAAACGATAACTTGCTGCTCTCCGGGCGAGCCCGTGCTGATGCAATTCCCGGACTCGAAATCGAGGCGGACGATGTACGCTGCACCCACGGAGCAACCACCGGACGTGTGGACGAAGAATTAATCTTTTATGCTCAATCACGCGGTTACACGCGACGCGAAGCGGTCCGCCTAATCGTTACTGGCTTCTTCCAGCAAGTATTCGATCGCATCACGATCGACAGCGTGAGAGATGCCCTTGGACACGCCATCGCACGTCGCGTGCGAGACTACGAATAAACGGATAGATGATGAGCGAATTCGTAAAAGTTGCCGACATCGGCGAACTCTCTGATCCTGGCAAACAACTTGTCGAGGCAGATGATCAACTGTTGGTCCTCTTCCATGTGGATGGGCAGTACTACTGCCTCGATGACGTCTGCACCCACGATGGTGGTCCCCTCGGGGAAGGCGAACTTAACGGCAAGTCAATCGCCTGTCCCAGACACGGTGCCAAATTTAATATCTGCACGGGCAAAGCCGAAACAATGCCAGCCACTGAGGACACACGCTCCCACCAAGTACAGGTCAGAGACGATGGGATCTACGTGAAAGTCAATGACGGATCACCGTCAGAAGCCTCGAGCGAAGTAGTTGAACCGAACCCAGCCAAAACGAATACCAGTACCCACTCGGCAGCAGCCATGCCAAGCCAACCAGCAAAGACCGAACCGACGGCCGGGGGAGAGCCGCCCGCACCGGCAAGCGAGGAGGCTCTGGATGCGACGCCCGTAACCAATCCTTCCACGGCTGCAGAATTCAAAACGCTCAGTGAAGAAGTGGTGTTCGAACAACTCAAAAAAGTGATCGATCCCGAACTTTTCGTAAACATTGTCGACCTGGGACTGATCTATACCGTCGAGCTGAAGGAAAATAGCGAAGGCCAAAAAGATGTCACGATCGAAATGACCATGACGAGCCCCGCTTGTCCCGCAGGACCTCAGCTCATCGCTAACAGCCGTCAGGTGGTTGGTCAACTTAACGGGGTTGCCGAAGTCGAAGTCAAGATCGTCATGGATCCTCCTTGGACACCCGACAAAATGACCGACGATGCGAAAGATCAACTCGGGATCTTCTAGCCGACCTGAAGATTGAAGCGGTTTCTCTCCCAAAGACGTCTCCCGGAGGAGGCAACGGAGACCGATTCTGCGAAATGCAAAATTCGTTGCTCGGAGATCCCGGGGAACGATCCGCAATGTTTGGCATGACTCTCCTCAGCTGCTCGATCAGATGTCCGGCAGACCATTCGGCGGCCAGCGCCCCAAGCCGCTCGAATACAGCTTTCACCCACGTGGTCGATTTTTGCTTAATTTCATTCCCAACCGCTTGGTTGGCACGGTAATAATCCTTTCGGCGCGCCTTATCAAAGGCAATCTCAGCACGGATTTGCTCGATGAACGGAACAGGTTGCTTCGAGATTCCTGGTCGGCAGCTGACTCATCCGTATCCGAAGGCGTTAGCGTTGGGGCCGTTTTTCAGTAGCGTTTCCGATCGAGAGCCCGTGTCGCACGCAGGCAGGAGGGCTGGGATCCACATCGCGTGATTTTGGGCGACAACCACTTTCCGCTTTTCTTGCAGGTCGAAAGTCGCCACAATAGCGACAGTTGCGAATTGCAGGGATGGTAAGGATTTCGCCCTCTGTCATTTTGGTCACTGACCGCTTCCCCGACGTGGGGCCCTATTTCCAGGCTTACCTTCCAAGGACTCACTGCTCTCGAGAACTCACACCTCCGAGCCGCAGTGCGGTGAATTCGCTGAACTCCACGGTTACCGAGCTGACCCCAAGGACTGGGCTTCCGTGATCAAGAATCCACTCTTGCACCCAATATCGCTACTCGTCGTCGGCTTGGCACTGTCAATTGGATGGGGCATTCGGGGCAATTACGGTCATGAAACGGGTGCGATGCTTCCAGGCGCCTTAGCGGCTATGGCCGCTTGCCTTGTTTCCGGACGCGATGATTGGTATCCGCGGATCATCTACTTTGGCCTTTTTGGGATGCTGGGCTGGGCAGTGGGTGGTTCGATCAGTTACATGATGATCATTGGCTACACTCACTCAGGACATTCCGCAACGCAACTTTTTGGTTATGGCTCGTTATTTCTGGTTGGATTTCTATGGGCGGGATTCGGCGGGGCCAGTACGGCGATACCGGCTGTCTTAACTGACAAGCAGCTGCGAGCGTTTTTCCTACCGCTCTCGACCGTCCTCGTGGTTTGGGTGGTCCTGTATTTTGTGAAGATTCCCGTTTTCGATTTCCTTCAAGCACGCTTGGAACTCGACGGCATTGCCACCCCCATGCAACGGCAAGAACGAGCTCTTTATTGGCTCGACAGCGATTGGATCCAGGTAAGCGTGATTTTGGCATCTCTGTTGATTTTTGATCTTGTCCAGCGCCGTTTTGATGAAGCTTGGTGGATCTTTGCCTATGCGGCAATTGGAGGGCTCGCCTGCTATTTATTGTTCTTGCTTTTGCATTTCACGATCGGCAACACGTGGCTGATCACTTGGTTCGTCCAACCTCAAGGCACCTTCGAAGATCGTTACACCGCTGATCAACTCGCAGTCACGAATTGGCCACCGCTTTTTTTGTATTTGGGCAGACGTGAAGGTTTGTTTTACTCGGGAGAATCTCTCGCCTTGCTATTAGGTGCTTGTCTTGGGGTGTTCGTTTACTTTGCTCGCTTCGGAAAATTCGCTCACGGTAGCGGGTTGATTGTTTGGATAGCGTCGGGATGGCTAATCAGTTTCGTTCTACTTCCAGTGCTTGGCAGCCTCTTCCTACCGCAATACGGTGGACTACGAATGACCCCACCCCGAGGAGACAATTGGGCGGGCGTCTTGGGAGCTTTGCTTGGAGGGCTAATCTATTGTTGGCGGCAAAATCAAAAGCTGGTGGTGATCGCTGGAATCCTCTCCGGGACACTGGGGGGCATTGCCTTCTCGGGTGCAACCTGGACCGAAACAATGCTTGTTTCATACGGGAATCGGAATCTGGCTGCTTCCCAGGAACAATGGACCGCATGGCAAGAAACGACGTGGCAACCGAGTTCTTGGACAGGCGGTGAACGGATGCCTTCGCCGGATTTTCTAGCCAGTGTTACCGCACCGCAAGGCTGGGAGGCGTGGCAGCATCAAAATTGGCACAGTTACGTTGAGCAGTCATACGGCTTTTTGAACGGAGTTGGGTTAGCCATCGCGTTAGGAATTCTGGCAACGCGCGTGCCGCGACAAGCTCCGGTACGCCCCGGTAGCCGTTGGATGCTTCTCCTCTCTCTCGTGTTGGTTCTTCCCGTCTTAACTTATGTCAATATGATCAAAAACTTACGAGACTGGGGGCAGGACTTTAACGGTCACCAAAGGTTGCCGGACATGATGGCCATTCCATGGACGCGGGTTGAACTCTCGTCGCTACATTGGTTCAATCTCGTCTTTCTTGTGGGAACATTGGCGTTTATCGCGGCAATCACAATCCACTGGCGCCGCCCCATCGAGCTCTTCGGCACCAACTGGATCGGCCGCGGACAATTGCTGTTCCTGACATTGATGTGGGTGTTCGTTGTCGGTAACTTCTCACGTGCACTTTCAGCCTTCACCGCAGGTCGTATCCTGACCGAAGGCATTCTCTATCTAAATGCAGTTTTGGCGTCGGTTTTAATCCTACTGCTGCCGTCCGCCCAACGGATGGCATCTGTCCCAGAGAAGGACAACCCAGAGAAGGACAACACGGGAAAACTCCTATTCATCTCGGCGACCCTATTATTGATTAGCGCGATCGCATTTCCTTCGCTCGAGTGGTGGACAACTCGCCGCGTGTACGGTGACACACACAGCGGTAAACGTGGCATGGATTTCCGCTTCGGCCCCAATGCGAATTGGAAACGGGCACCATTGATCAAAGGCGAGCACCACCGATAATGGGCCCTCGAACCGTCTTTCTTTACGAGTTCATCACCGCAGGAGGTTGGCATCACGTCGCGTCCGGTCCACCGGACGGATCGCTATTAGCAGAGGGTCGCGCCATGCTTGAGGCGATTGCGACGGACTTCGCCGCCCTCGACAATGTGAGTGTCAACCTGATGTGGGACACACGACTTGAAAGACCACCAGCGGGACAAATCGAGATCGCCAAGGTATGCTCAGCCGACGAGGAACTCAAAACGTTCGCGAGCTTGGCAAGCAACTGCGAGTGCACGTTAATCATCGCTCCGGAAATTGACAATTGGTTGTCTAGCAAAACGAGGACAGCTCAAGAACTGGACGCACTTTTACTCGGGCCGAATGTTAATTTTGTCGAGATCACAAGTGATAAGAGCCTGACTGCCGAAAGGCTACGTTCTGCCGGTGTTCCGACTCCCCGCACGGTCCGTTATCGCCCCGGAAATCCACTGCCATCTGAACTTGGTGAGAGATTGATCGTCAAGCCAAACGACGGTGCAGGATCCACGGATGTCAGAAAGCTGAACACAAGCGATTTGGAAGCTCACGTTTCGGGTGACCGTGAGTATTGCGTTCAAGAATTCTGCTCGGGGCGTCCCGCGAGTGTGGCCTCGATTTGTCGAGAGCATGATCGGATCATGCTCCCCGCCTGCTGGCAATCAATCGAACCAACAACCTTTCGCTACCAAGGCGGTCGAACTATCCAAGAGCAATCGATCCAAGACCGCCTAACTCAACTCGCACATGCGACTCTCGATACCCTCCCGCCAACTCGCGGTTATGTGGGAATCGATCTCGTACTCGGTGACCGTCTTGATGGGTCGCTGGATCGCGTGATCGAAGTCAACCCACGCCTAACCACCTCTTATGTCGGATTAAGGGCGACTGCGGACGGAAATCTGGCCGACGCCATGTTATCTGCTGTCGACGACAAACAGATCAATTTGTCGTTCCGTAGCGATGCTGTAGAATTTAGTGCTTGCGGAAATATTTCGAGTTGAGGAGCGGGGTGAATGGATCGATGAACTGGCTATCACTAGATATCGGCGGCGCCAACATCAAGGTGGCTGACGGAAAAGGATTCGCAGCTTCGCATGCATTTCCACTTTGGAAGAATCCCGCTGCTCTCACTCACGAACTTCGTCGTATCATCTCAGAATCCCCGGAGAGCGATCATCTAGTTGCGACCATGACAGGAGAACTGGCAGACTGTTTCACCAGCAAGGAGGAGGGAGTACAAACCATCCTGACCGCTTTGCAAGAGGCAGCAGACGGCCGGCATACACGCGTCTACGTTAACGATGGAACCATGGTCACTCCGCTTGTCGGCGGCCGTCGTCATTCCGAGGTGGCCGCGGCAAACTGGCACGCGTTGGCCAGGTTTTCAGGCCGCTTCATGGAGTTAGGTCCGGCCCTACTGATCGACGTGGGCTCCACGACCACCGATGTCATTCCGTTTCGTGATGGACTTCCCATTCACAAAGGCACGTCAGACACTCAACGCCTGATCACCGGAGAATTGGTGTATACAGGCATTCAACGCAGCCCTCTCTGTGCTGTCGCACGCCAGGTACCCTACCGGGATCACATGTGCCCACTGGCCCATGAACTCTTCGCGACGACGCTGGACGCCTATGTGATCCTGGGTGATTTACCGGAGGATGCGGCGAACGACTTCACCGCCGACGGACGTCCCGCGACCAAAGTCAACGCGCGAGCTAGACTGGCACGCTCGATTGGCGCTGATAGTGAACAATTCAATCATCGCGATGCGGTAGCCGTCGCGCAGGCGGTCGCCGAGGCCCAAGCCGAACTACTGACTTCCGCGATGGAACGTGTGCTACAACGTAACGATGAAATGCCTAAATCGATTGTGATCTGCGGTCAGGGTGAGTTTCTCGCCCGTCAAGCTATTCAGAATTTCGGTTTGAGCAGCACCGTCATCAGTCTCAAGCAACAACTCGGGGCCGCCATTTCTCGCTGCGCCACCGCTCACGCGCTAGCGGCGATCGCTCAAGAAACCGCAGGACCTTGAGCATGTCATTTCGCGTGGTCAAAGTCGGTGGCAGCTTATTCAAATCCAACCAAATCGGCACGGCAGTTGACCGTTGGCTACGACAGAAGTCAACGAAACCAACCGTTCTCGTAACTGGCGGTGGAATCTGGGCCGATCAAATTCGACGCCTCGATGCAGAAACATGCCTCTCGTCACACCAGGCCCATTGGCTGGCAGTTCGAGCGATGAGTTTGACGACAATCCTCTTGGCAAACCTGATGGAGCGATCCACCTGGATCCAAGAATACTCGGAACTCAAATTCTGGCTGGAGCATCAACAAGCAATTCAAGGTAAAAAACAAAGACAGGCGATTGCCGTCTTCGACACCGAGAACTTTTTGCAAGAAGTTGAACCGAGCGCCCCCGGTACTGAGTTACCGAAAAGTTGGGATGTGACCAGCGATTCGATCGCTGCTCGACTGGCCGAGGTGACCGGAGCGGACGAATTGATCCTGCTCAAGTCGATCAAAGCATCAGTCGACTGCCCTCAAACGGCCGCCCACGACGGAATCGTGGATAGCTACTTTCCCCAAATCGCGGCAGCTCTCCGAGCAAGAGCCGTACCGTGTCGCATTGAGACAGACAAACTCATGGCTCCAGCAACGAGTTGCGACGGGCCAACCGATGGAAATTGGGTGGATTAATTCCACCACCAGTTGTCAGCCACATGAGCATTGCGAGTCTTTGCTTCGTCAACCGCCTTGCTACCTTGTGAACGAGCTGCGTAGCGCCAGGAATCAATCTGAACTCCACCCGACGCGGTGATCAGATAGTCACGACCACGCTTGATGACACTGCACTCCGACGAAACCGTCTTCGGGGGATTCCAGGCTTCCATCGCAAAATCGCCATTGACGCCGGTCAGTGTCGGCAGTTGACAGCCCGCTTGTTGAAGTAATTGCTCTTTTTCGATCAGCGCTGAAATTACGCTCATGTCCATCAGATTACGAAGTTGTCCAAAAACAGCTTCTTCGCGAGACAAATCGTCATAATGACGCGTCATCTGATCGGCCCAGCGGGTGGCGATGGGGCTCTTCTTACCCGTTGTGGTGAACGATCCATCATCCGAAACCAACGAATCTTCGGTCATGACTTTGACACCGCGACCTCGCAGTTCCCAGGACAATCCGTCTTCGCTGCGGGCGAGTGGATCATAGTCGCAAGCCAGCCACCAACGAGGCATCATGTTCGTGATCTTCGTACGACTCTGAGCCATCATCTCTAAGAAGCTCGGCAGCTCGGGGACAGGTGACTTGTCCAACTGCATGGCGATTCGCTTCATGCGATAGTCCGCCGCGACCAAAATGCGAGCAAAATGACTCGTCTCGGGAACACCCGCAATCGTGATTTGCTGTGGGCCGAGACTCTTCGCAATGCCATCGACAACGGCCGAAGAGAACTGTTTTTGTTTTCGCACATACTGCTGCATCGCACGCGTTCCTGCTTCCGTCGGGTCGATCGAGCAAGAAATACCCGACGTGCGAGCTGTGCGAGCTGTCTGCAAAGCAACGAGCAAGTCTTCAAGCTTAATGACAGGCAATCCGGTTGTTTTACCAACAACCTCACCCCGATCATTAACCATCCAACCTTCCCCGGGCCCTGCGATCACCACATCCTGTTGCTCGGGATAGACAAACACATACTGAATACGTTGCAAACCGGCCAAGTAACGAATCTCGTCGGGCAACTGAGACAGATCGTGGTTTGGAGCGTTCTGCAAAGCAGCTTCGAGTTTCTTCAGCGAAATTTTTCGCAGTGAAATCTGCGAGTCCATGAGTTCGGGCACATCCTGTAAATCCGCCACGATGGCCTTGCGTAATCCATCGGTTGCCACCACAGTCGGCTGACTCAAGACTCCTTCGGCATTGATGGAAACGCCACCAACGGCACCGTTGCGGAAGCCATTGAAACCCGCATCCGCATCGCCGGGAACAAAGGCCATTCCAACGATTGCGATCGACCAAATGAGTCCCTGGTATTTAAGAGGTAATCGCATAACTCCGCTCCGGTTTGCTTTGGCAATGCTTAGAAGGAGAAACTGGCCTGCCAGACCGGTTCTCTAATGTCCCGTGATGGTGCTTGATTCTTGCCCCGCTTAACGCTGGGGAAATCTGCCTAAATACTACGCCTTATCTGCTTCTCTGCAATAGGTTTAGGATAACTAGGAAGACTTGAGGAATCAAGAAAGAGCCGAAAGCGTCAATTATTCCGATCATGAAGTCCTACAAACGGTACTCGAACCGTCCGATTCGGGCTCACAACCCGCATCGGCAACTTGCGTCTCGACCTGGAAAGCGACTAAGTTAGGAATAAGGGGATACGTAACGGCAAACTCCCGTCCAAGCGTTCAGCCGTCCTCGTGGCTCGATAGCCACTCCCTCCGCTGATTCGTGGTCGACAAGCCTCCTGGTATTCCCAGAGGTAACGGCTATTCCAGGAGTCATCAGCGTTCGGCAGTTCTGATTTTTTAGCCGCGGTCTTATCGAATTGACAGCATGCTCGCTTACCTCGTCATCCGTGAAGGTTCCAAATGGACCGATGTTTTTCGGCTTGTAGAAGGCCGAACCGTCACGATCGGACGAGCGCCCACCAATCAGATCGTCGTCAAAGATGAACGTTGTAGTCGTCACCACGCAGAGATTTTTCTGTCGGAAGGCGAGTGGATCTTACGAGACTTGGACAGCCGCAACGGCACCATGATCGGCGAAAAACGCGTCATCGGCGATCACACCCTCTCGGCCGGTGAGGTGGTACGAATCGCCCACGCTCAACTGGCATTCGTTCACGACTTGTCAGCTGCCTTTCCCGACTCGCCTGCTGAACCCAAACAAGAGGAAACTGTCATCGGCGAGGCCGACGATGACGATGTGCTCGAACCCTACGAACCCACCACCATCACCCATCGCAAGGGACAAACTCGTTTTCTCGAACGTCGGCAGGAAGACGACGAGGTTTCCACACCCAAAGTTGGCCAGGCAGCCGCTAAACTGTGTCGGATTGCCTTTGAATTGGCCAATGAACCCGATACGATTTCGGTTGCAAATCGAGCCCTCGAGGGACTGCTGGAGGGCACCCAAGTCAATGCCGGAGCCGTGCTGTTGATCCCGCGTGATTTCAAGGGAGCTCCCGCCGGATCTGATTTAGAATTGACCGCCTCACTGACGGAAGACGGCATCAAATACCATCGGGTCTCCAATTTTCTTGCCATGATGGTGATGCGAGAGGGAGAAGCCGTCCTCGCTCGTAACGTGGATGGAGATAGCACCCTCGGAAGCCGAGATAGCCAAGGTGAGATCCACGCGACCAGCGTGCTGTGTGCCCCGATACGCCAAGATGGAAAAGTCGTCGGACTCGTGCACCTCTACTCGACGAACACGGAAATCGTGCCCGATCCGGACGATCTCGAGTTTTCGCTTGCCGTCGCTGACAATGTGGCGCTCGCATTGAAGACCCTCGATCGACAGCAAGAACTCGCAGAGAATCTGAACGTCTCCCAGGGCGAAGTCAAACAGCTGCGACGCCAACTGGGGGCCGCCAGCGAAATCGTCGGCAGCAGTCCGCTGATGGATCAGGTCCAACAAGAAGTTTTACGAGCCGCTCCCAGCCGTGCCACCATTCTGATTCGTGGAGAAAGCGGCGTCGGCAAGGAATTGGTCGCGCGAGCCGTCCACTATGCGAGCCCGCGCAAAAAAGGTCCGTTTGTCTGTCTCAACTGTGCCGCATTATCCGAAACGCTGCTGGAAAGCGAACTGTTCGGCCACGAGCGAGGAGCATTCACCGGCGCCACCGATCGAAAAATTGGCAAGTTCGAAGCGGCCAGTCAAGGCACCCTGATGCTGGATGAAATCGGTGAAATGAGCCCCACGATCCAAGCCAAGTTTTTACGGGTTTTGGAGGGGCACCCATTCGAACGTGTCGGGGGAAGCAACGCCATCAAGGTTGACGTTCGGGTGATCGCCGCAACCAATCGTGATCTCGAAAAGGCCGTTGCCGAGGGAACCTTCCGACGCGACCTCTATTTCCGCTTGCGAGTCGTCGAAATCACCGTGCCTCCACTCCGTAAGCGACCAGAAGATATCATCGAAATCGCCAAGCACTTTCTACTCAGCTACATGGCCGACTCAGGTCGCAAATTACTCGGTTTCACCGCGGAAGCTAGAGACCAGCTGCAACAATATCGGTGGCCAGGCAATGTTCGAGAACTCAAAAACGTCGTGGAACGCGCCGTCGTCTTGGCTCGGCACGATTATGTCGACGTCGACGATTTGAACCTCTCGAATTTAGCAACGGCCGGCGACAGCGCGGTTCTACCCGTTGCTTTAAATACTTACGAGCCGCTCACACTGGCCGAGGTGGAGCGTCGGCACATTATGGCCACACTTCGCCAAACAAACTGGAATAAGAGCCGCACGGCGCGAACACTGGGCATCGAACGATCGACCCTGGACCGAAAAATCCGGAGGTACGGATTGGTGCCTGACGTCGATACAATTCGCGAGCCCAATTAGGCCATTCCCTTTTTCACTCGCGGCGAATCCAAACTGGCATCAACTGGCATCATGCCGGGGATAATATCGCTGTAATCGACGCGGCGAGACGCCACAAAAAAAGGCACTCAGTAGACACCAGTTGCGGACTGTTTGTGTCAAAACACCTTTTTGCTCCCAGCGTCGAGCACTCACCTGCAAGGGCCCCGGCAACAGCCTGGGACGGCCCAGTCGCCTAAGTCGTCGCATCAACACAACATCTTCCATCAACGGCTCATCCGGGAAGCCACCCACCTGCTCGAATGCTTCTCGCCGCACAAAGATTCCCTGATCGCCATAAGCCAAACCAAGCATTCGAACACGAGCCGCATTCCCCTTCGACAACAAACCGTACAACCAACCGTTGGCGTTAATTTGCTGCTCGAAAGCACCGAAGCTCACCGACGAATCGGTGCAAGCGATTCGAACTTGTTTCAGACAGTCTGAACTAAGTCGACAGTCGGCATGCTGGAATAACAGCAAATCACCGCCGGCCACTGCCGCGCCGGCATTCTGTTGCTTCGCTCGACCCGCTTCACTGGACAGAACGCGACTACCCCGGTCGGCCGCAATCTCTCGTGTTCCGTCCTGACTGCCACCATCCACGACGATGATCTCATCCGCTCCAGCTCGAACCGCCGAGTCGATGGCAGCACCAATCTGCGCGCTTTCATTCAAAGCCGGAAGAATGATGGATACCCGACACGTCATGTGAAAACTTCCGAATCCTTCTTGGCACCGACTAACCGAACATGCACAACTTAGTTCACTCACTGAACTCCGCCTGTCCGAAAAACATCCCCTCAACGAACGAACTTTCACACTCAAGAGTGCTGAAAAGCTCTGTAAATCTTACGAAATTCTGGATTCCAGACCAAGCTCGCGAACGGAACTGGATTCGGTCAGGATTCCGCGGTTGGCCTTGAGGCAACGAGCCGTTCAATGCCCCTCAATACCGCAAGCAGGCTTTGAGCTGAGGAGCCAATTCGAATTTCCTTCGCAAAGCCAAGACGCAAGTCATTCGAGATCTGAGCCGGTCTTGATCGCTTTCAACCCCTCCCAGGCGGCTCAACTTCCGCTTGATGGCCATCCTCGGCATCCAAAGATCAACTGAGTCGTTACCGAGAATCGATCTCCCAAAGCTGCTTTTCGATGTTCCATCATTCGCCAGCATCATCCGCCAACTGTTTGAGCCAACAGAATGACACAAAGATTGTTAAGAAAAGTCAACACGAAGCTCGCGAACCCAACAGCGTCAGCCCCCAAAAGAAGTATCCCCTAACGCAATCGGGCCAAGTAGGGTGTTCCGATGATTGCACACTTTGCGATGTACACAACTTGCGCAGATCAAAACACCGACACGCCTCACAAGGAAACGTAAGTTGGCTCGCGACCGCACACTCTAATCCGATGAAGATCAAGTGTAATTTTGCCCCTCAATTAATCGAGAGACATTATCAAGGAAGCTCACAACCCTCTCGTTTCGGCTGTCACAACAAACCGCTTCTAGCAGCCGCTACTATTTGCTCCCCGACCCGTTGCCTAGCTGATTAACCATTGGTTAACGCCAGCATTAGCTACCACGTCAAATCCAATCGTTGACTGCAACGATTCCAGCTACATTGAATTCGCCCTGGACGATCCTAAATCATGTACAACCAAAAATGGAATTCGATTCGCCTAAGATCTTGGGCGGAATCAATCTGCAATTCACGTCACAGGAGGCGCACTGATCACCAACACTCACTCCGGCGTAATTTGAACACCGGTGCCGAACGGCTCGAATACCGGTTGATGTTAACGACGACTTGTCCCGATGATATCACGCAATACATACCGGGGGATTATGAGCCCGATAAGAAAAGAGATGTCAGCATTGACAAGGCACTCTGTTATACGGGCAACATCACCCTCCAAGGCAAGGATTCTCTGACTGTTAATGCGGACATCATGAGCTCAGAGGGTACGGTTACCCTGGAGCTTTCCCACAAGCTGCCTAACTTCGATATCAGTGCTTTGGACCAGATAGCAGACCTCTTCTCTGCTTTAGTTCACGAATCCAGCATTACGATTGGATCGGAGACGACGGATGGCACGGACTCGACCGCTGTGCGAATCTCAGGTCATACAGGTGTCACCATTACGGCAGATGCCGGGGTCAATGACAGTCAGGTCTGGGATTCAGTTTGGAGTTCTGGTCTTTCTAATTTGATTCGAGTGGGACTGGAAGTGACGGAAAAACCAGACGTTTTTTCGCTACCTGTTACGGTTCAAGTCTGGAAACCAAACGCGACGATCTTGCTGGAAAATGCGAACATCGTGGCCGATCATGGTGAAGTCACAATCAAATCTGAAGCGACCGCAATCGCGAAAGGCAAAGCAGTTTGGAATCGCGTGCTTAAAAATGATTTGGGCTATGACAAAAACGCCTTCGCTGCCGGCGAGTTTTACACCGACGCCCAGGCAACGGTCGATGTAAACAGCACGGTTATTTCGGGGAATTCGGTTGAGATTTCAACGTCGGTTGAAAACGAAATCGAACTCGAAGTCGCTGCATTGCAAAACACCGGCATCAGTACGACTAATCCGAAAGCGATCGCCATCGGGTTAGGCTTTACAGAATTAAATACGACCTCCAAGGTGACAGTCGATGAAGATTCACTGATCAGTAGTGACGGTGATATTACCATCGAATCCGAGGCGTCGGCCGGCAGTGAAAACGGAGTCAAGGCCGCGGCCTATCGCGACGGCTTGGTCGGTGTCGCCTTTGGCTATTCCCAGGCGGGCGCCGAGGTTTCAGTCGACGTCAAAGGCCAAGTCACATCAACATCCAATGAGTCAACAGAATCTGATACCGCACTCGCTTCTTTAGAATTTAATCCGGCATTTCAGGTAGACTTCGAAACCAATCGTGTCAGCTACTCAGGACCGAACGATTTTGAGACGGGCGACGCCGCACGTTTCACAAGCTCGAATCTTGGCACCATTCCCGGATTGATTCCTGGGAATGTGTATTACCTGATCGTTGACACCGAAAACAATCAGTTACAGTTCGCGCATACGGCTGAGGAGGCGGCGGCTGGAGAAGCCATCTCATTGGGAAACAAGTTTCCGACGTTGCGAAAAGGTCCGAGTGAAAATCACATTGACGTACCGGTCACCCTTACCGCTGTCGATTCCAATCAACAATCCCTGATCTTGTTTGGCTACGACAAGACGCTCGATGGGAAACCTTTGTTCGAGGATGGAGATACCGTCCAATATCAACCTGCCCTTGAGAAATCTTTGGGCTATTTGAATCCACAGGGTGAACTCGTTGAGCTGGATTCGAAAAAAGATTATCGAGTGCAAATCGTTGAATCCGAGGTCAGCGGATTTCCACTCGCAATCCAACTGCAGGAAATGGACTCCACGCCCATTGCTGTTACCGGCGCTGCCTATCTGGAGAACCCGGTTACCGGGATCAAGTATCCGATTAGTGCTTACGACATGGGGTCCGGTGAGGTTGATCTCGGAGTCGCATCGCTCGACGCCTCGGGTGAAACGATCACGAAAGTTCCACCGTCCACCCCAGTCAAGCAGGGCGATGCCTTAAAGTTTTACCCGGGGCTGAACGAACAGGTCACTTCATTTCAACGGGGCAACACCTATTGGGCGATCGTTGATGACGACAAATCCGATCTCATCCGCCTTGCGGACAGTCTGGATCAAGCAACGGCAGCTGACCCGGCAATCCAGGCAGCCATTCCTCAGCTGACGGCTAATCGGAGTGGTACGCAGGTGACATTCCCAATTGGTACCTTTGAGCCGGGTATTGGACTGGTCTTTTCGGAGGATCCCGATCTCCCAGACCGCACAGCGGTGGTCTACCGCGAGGTCAAGGATAAGCCAATGGCGGGACTAACGGATGGTCAGACGTACTACGCCTTCAACGTGAACAATACGAATGCTAACCCGGCGGTTCCCCAATATGTATTGACGTTAATGGAATCAGCAGAAGCATCACCGGGAATCATGATGGGCTCCGATGCCAGTCGTGGCACCTTTACGCTCACCGTGCAAGTTACCGAAGAGGAAACTGCGACCACGTCGGAGTTGGCTTGGAATGCTTCGTCACAAGAAGTGGCGACGGCAATCAATGAACTCGACGTCAGCGGGGTAACAGTCACTGGTGCTGGAAAGCTGTCCGATCCCTGGGAGATTTATGGTCTGGATCCTTCGCAGCTCAATGTGGATAGTCTTCAATTGCTCGATAGCATCGATCAACAGACGAACATGCAGATGACCAGTGCCAATCAAGTGGAATTTACTTACGGACAAAGCCTAAAAGATCCGGAAAGCGGCACTATCTTTGAGATCACCGGCGCTAATATTGACAACGGTCAGATCAAGTTAAAGCTGTCCGACCCAGCTCCGGTTACTCAAGTAGACAGCATGAATCTGACGGGTGGTGAAGCGACATTTTCGTCGCTGGACGCTGGTGCCCTTCAAATGTTCTCCTTTGCGACCGAGGGTAGCTTTTCACTGACGGTTACTGACCGCAATGGCAATGCCAGTTCAACGGGGGCCCTGGCTTACAACATCGCACCAGCTGATTTGGCTGACCGTTTAAATGACCTGTCTGGAGTTGATTCGGTCTCCGCAATCGGCCAGGGCAATTTATTGTCTCCATGGTTGATCTCGGGATTGGAGCAGGATTCAGTTTCCGTCGACAGCAGCCTACTGACCTGGGATGGTTCGCCGACCAGTATGGTTACTGACGTCTTAAACTCCCCCGTCGACAAAGTCTGGACCGATGCCGACGGAGGTGACTTCACATTGACGTTATCGACTGCCGGACAGAGCGTCACAACGGCTCCAATCGCCTTTGATGCATCGGCCGCTGACGTGAATATAGCTTTGCGAGCTTTGTCAGGCGTAACCTCCCAAGTTACCGGTTCCGGTCAAGCCGGGGATCCTTGGGTGCTCCATTCTCACTCTCAACCGATCCTGACGGGAGATCCGCTGACCTTTCAGGATTCCTGGAATCTCCCGGGCATGGGCCTGCTCAATGGCGAGACCTATTACGCGGTGAACCCGGAACAGACCCTGGATCCTCAAACGCTGGTTATCGGTTTAGCGGCAAGCGTTGCGGATGCCAATACCACGACGCCGACTCTCGTCGATATGCGACCCTATATTCCTCTCACATCCGGACCGCCTACCTTGATGACAGGGGGAACTGTCACCCTCACGGAAGAACCCGAGCCTACAGGAATCACAGTGACAGCCAGTTTGGAAAGCGAGAACAGCGCTAGTTCCACTTCCACGCTCGGCTCCTTTCCTCTGCTGGCCTATTTCGTCAATGCAGGGAAAGAAGGAAAAAATAATTACGTTGACAGGAAATCAAAAATTGAACGGGAGATCGAAGAGAAGATACCCGAAGACTTCAAGCAAATTAGCAATTCATTCGAACTGTCCGGGGCCATCGCCGTGCAGAACGTCGATAACACGGTCGAGGCAAAGATCCGTCCTACAGGGAAAATAGCCAGCTCCGGCAACGTCACGGTAAAAAGTTATATAAACGAAAACGTTAGCACCCTTGTTGACACAGGACTGTCCAAGTCGGCAGTCAACGAGAATGGGAATCAAGGCGCGGTTGCTATCGCGATTGGTGTCGCGGTTGTCGAAAATACAAGCACAGCCGTAGTGGAGTCTGACGCTTTTGTGACAGGAGGTGACGCAGTCGAGGTGAGTTCAGAGATCGAATACGAACCACCTTGGTCCAGTTGGACCAACTGGAGCGAAAATGATAAAGAAGATAATGCCAGCAACGTAATCGACGTGATCAAAAACCTTGCATTTGGCGACGTTGGTTTCCTTAGCTCGGCCTTCAACACAACAGCCAATGTCGGAGTTCCAGGAAATCAGGAAAAAATGGATTACGTGGTCACAGGCAGTTTTACTGTGGAAACGATCACAAACACCAACTTGGCTCAAATCGCCGATGGAGCGCAGATCAATCAAACGTTCGACTTCCAACAATGGGATGCTGGGAATTCAACCCGCAAATCAGCTCCGCCTTTTGTGTTGAGCAACGAAAACACCGTCACGGTTCATGCGGAAACGACGGTCGAGCAAATCGGTCTTGCCGGTCAGCTTTATATTGCTCTGCCCTTCTTGTTCGACGGAATCAAGAAAGACGACAAGTTAAATAGCGTCGCCCCCTTTCAAAGCGCTGCCAAGAATGCCTTTGGAGGTTCCGTCACGTTCTTTGTCATGAAGGAAGACACGCAGGCACTGATTGGCGGAGCGTATCCGGACAACAGCGATGGGAGCCAAAACCCGACCAACATCAAATATGGCAACGGCGGTCTGAACGTTACCGCAGAAAGTCAAAGTACCATTGTGCAAATCGGTCAAGCCACCGGTAACAGCTCCAGATGGGGAGTCGAGGGGAGCCTCGCTTACTTGCTGATAGGAGAACCGCTAGATTCGGATGCTGATCGTGGCAAGACGGTCGGCGCACAGATCATCACGGAAAATTCACCCGTCAATTTAGTTGCGGTCGACGGCACGACGGGGGCCGTAGATGTTTCCGCCGAGGATACGAGCGACTTGTGGGCCGTTAGCGGAGCCGTCCTCTTGGGAACCACGAAGGGAATCGGCATCAGCGGTTCGACGGTAGAATTCACTCGGGATGTTGTGGCCGCGGTGGGATCGAAAACTCAAGGTGGCACCGCGAAAACATCGTCGCTCAACTCACCTGGAGATTTCACCATTGACGCCGTTTCAGACGGAACGATTGTGCCCTTATCGATCGTCGGAGTCTTCCCTTCTACACGCAATGGGGCCGAATTATTTAAAAACCACGTGCCCAATGAAAACCAGGATGCTGCTGCGAACAACAATCAAGGGAAATGGGGCCTGGGACTCTCAGGTGATTTTGCCGGAGCCTTTGTCGACGATCAGACCTACGCGTACCTGAATGATCGAGGCTCCGCATTTGGCAGCAAGTCTGATGGCGACAATTTCAATACGCTGAAAATATCGAGTTCAAACAACACGAGTTTGAATCCGATTGCAGGCCAAGCTGTGATCGCAGTCTCCGAAGGACTCGCAGTCTCCGAAGCAGACAACAAATCGTTAGCTGGTATCGCCGGATCGGTGGCCATGGCGGTCGTCGATTCAGATGTCCAGGCTTTCCTCGGAAATACCACAATTCAATCCTTCGCACTCGAGCTTGAAGCTCGCAACGATAAGAAAATCGGCTCCTGCGCTGCAGGCCTGCAGGTCGCAAGGCCCACGGGTGCAGATCTGCAAATTGCCGGCTCGGTGGTGGTCAATGAGATCACGAATACCACCCAAGCATCTATCGCAAAATTGACGGCAACGGACAACATCGGCGAGATCAGCATTACGGCGTTGTCGACAGATGAGATTTGGGGCGCCGCCGGTACGATCGCAGTCACGTTCGATCGGCGTTCTCTCGGCGAACAGGAGAATCGACCGGAAGCGAAAACCGTCTTCGGTGTCGGCATGAGTGCCGTCTGGAACGAAATCGACAATACGACCACCGCCGAAGTGACCGACAGTCCAATCTCGCAAAGCGACGGACGGGTCACGGTCGCCGCCGAAGATTTTACGGAAAGCCGCGTATTGAGTGCCGGCGTGGATGTCGTGGTGCCGGCCGGAACGAGTGTCGAAATCGGAGGAATGTGGGCGACGAACTTCCTCCACCCCACCACGACCGCTCAGATAGAAAACAGTTCAATCGAAAGCGTCTCAAAAAACACCGAGCCGCTTTTGGTAACCGCCGTGCTGGCTCCCGTCCTCCAGTCCTTCGCCGGATATTTTTCGCTCGATATCGGCAAACCGTTGTCACGGGACAATGATCAGCTTGGCATTGGAGTCGGTGCCGCCGTGGTTGTTACCCGACTCGGTGATGAGGAGGGAGATTCGGAAACGCTGGCTCAAATCAACGATTCGCCCGTCGCGTGGTCGGGCAATGTCACAGTCCAAGCTCATACCGGTGAGTTAAATCCAGACACCGAAAAGTATGTGCCTGATCAGAGCCAAGCGGCAGATTTCAGCGAAGACAAAAATGTCCATAGCTTGGCGATTGCCGGCAGCGCGCAGGGGCAAGATTCCGCTAAGAGCAAGTTTGAACTGGGGCTCGTTGTGAATGGAGCCGTGATCGTCACCGATTCTCAAGTCGGAACAACAGCATTGCTCGAAAAATCAGTGATTAAGCCGGCGGACAGTGAGAGTAATTCGAAACCGACGGTTGCCGTCTTGGCGACGAATCAATTGACTTATCTCACGGATGCAGGCGGAGTTGCCATGTCTGGTTCGATCGCAGTTAAGGGCAAGTCGGTCCAAATCGCCGTCGGTGGCGCGGACAATTCATTCACCTCCACCAATTCAACTTCCGCAACGGTTGAACAGGCGGAAGAAGTTACTGCAGCGTCGCTTCAAGTAGCAGCCACACTTTCCCCTGACATCGAAAACTACGCATTCGGTGTTGCAGTATCTGTCGCGATATCACCGGCGGGGGACGGCGGGGGGCTTGGTTGCTCGGGCGCGTTCCTTCAGCTGAACCAGACGGATACAGCAGAAGCCGGTATTACGAAAAGTACCGTTACCGTAGATCAATTCATTTCGGTTAAAGCTGACGACACTTCAACAGTGCAAACCAGCACCGGTGCCGGAAGCTTACAAATCTCCTTATCGGGTGTTGGAGCCGTGGCGATCGCACCGAGCGCGGTAACGAACAAAGTCACCTTAAACAATCAGGTGTTGGCCTGGATCGGAAGCAAACCGCTCACAGATAAGTCGGCTCCACTTGTCGATCAAGCGGCCAGTGATTCGTCTAGCGTGACGGCTGGAGGTATGATTACGGTGCAAGCGGCGTGCAAGCGAGACGTCGATACCGTGGCAGTTGCTGCCGCAGTCAGTGTCGCACTTGCCCCGGAATATAATAGCTTCGCTCTATCCGGATCTGGAGCATCAAGTAGCGTCACGACAAATGGTATTGTCAAAGCGGCCGCCAATGGCATTCAAAGTCTGACGTTGTCTGGCACAGATAAATCGACGATCTCTGCAAAAGCCGAAGGTACGGTCAACGCCTCCGTTGGATCCGGCGCTGGCTCGATCGGCTGGGTTGGAGGGGCGATCGGCGTATCCTTGGCCGAGATTCATAACAACGATCAAATTGTGGCGGAAATTGAAAATAGCCAAATCACCACCGGACCGATAGGAAGTCCGGTCAGCGTGACTGCAGCCGACAAGGTTCAATACAACACCAAGTCAGTTGCTACTTCACTGTCGATCGCGATTGGCGGTGCCGCTGCTGGTGGAAACTCGAACATCACCAGCAAGCCGAAGGTGGTCGCCGATGTAGGACAAGGCACGACCATCACCCCCACGCCGGACGGCATACCTGGAGAATTGACCGTGAGCGCCGAAGGGGCTGAAACGATCAACGCACAAATGTATGGTGGTACGTTAGGCCTTGGCTCCGTCGGCGGGTTTCGGTCGGATGTCCACAAGGATGGGTTAATCCGTGCTGGCGTCGGACATGCCAAAAACGGACTTGAGCTGGAAAATCTATCCGTCACGGCGAACAGTCATCATAAAATCGATACCTCCGGCTATTCGATCACAGTCGGAGGCCTTGCAGGATCAGGTGAAACGCATCGATTCGAATACGAAGACAAGATCATCGCCTGCCTCGGTGCGGACTTTGATGTCAACTCGGAAGACGATTGCAGCGCCGGCGATTCGATGGTTCCTCTCCCAAAGATCAATGTCGCGGGAGACAGCATCGTTTCGGCCACCGCCAATACCACCGCGTCATCCAGTGATACGGGCGATCCAGGCACCGACCAGGAAGGCTATAACATTGGCGGGTTGGGGGTCGGAGTTTTCAAGACTTACTCGACCTACAGTCCCGTCCTGAAAACGGTTGTGACGGATCTTCACTTGATGGGTGAAGGCGGTTTGGATCTTGAGGCGGTCGTGTCAGGAGAGAGCAACTCGCGGGCGGTTTCCGGATCGGGCGGCCTTATTGCTGGCGATGCGACGCACGCCAATAACACCATTGCACCTGAGGCATCTGTCATTCTTGACGGAGCGCAGATCGACATGATGAAGAACGGCGCCGACGCCTCGTTGATTGCACAAACTAATGTCAATTACGACACCTATTCCAACGCGATTCAGGCCTCATTAGCCGGCGGTAGCGGAGCCAGAGTCTACAACACCTTTACACCAAACGCAGAGATCACGTTAAAGAGTCATAGTCGTCTTACGAATCAGGGCCCCATCAGCCTTTGGTCCGACAACACGATAAAGCGAAAGCCCGATACGGACGATGCCAAAGTCGACAAAAATAACGTGTTTGGTGCACTCAACAGTGTTCGTGGCGGCGCAGGTGGCGTCATCGAGGGAGCGGGAGCCTCCGCCGATACCACGTATAACGGCACCGCAACAATTCAATTGGGATCAGCCGCGGATGATACGGCAGAGATAACCAGCAATTCAACTGATTCTTCTGGAGTATCCATCCTCGCCACACAGCAGATCCGATCGGAAGAATTCGTCGCTCAGGAAGTGGGTGGCCTCGTACCCATTGGGAGAGTAAACAACACACTCACAATCGAACTCACCAATAAGGTGGAGGCGAACAATGCGAACGTGAACGCCACGGGTGACCTGGCGATTGCCACCGCTGTCGATGTGGAAACGGTTACTGAGAGCCTCGCCCAAAGCCAGGGTATCGGATCTGCTTATTCGAATGCGTCGGTGGATGTGACGACGACTGAGACGATCTCCATTTCAGGGGACAGCGGATCCACCATCATTGCCAATGATGTCACGATTGCCGCAGGTGGACATCAAGCGCCCATCAAAGTGGGTATCTCGCCACAAATCAGTTCCGCTTCACTTGCATTTTCGCATGGAATGGTGCATTCCCATGATGCGGACATGACAATCAGTCAGGACAATTCGATCGAGATTGCGAAGGGAACCCATGTTGCCGCAACTCTCGATAACGTACGAATCGACGCGACGCCCGAATCGACAAGTAACTCATACCACCAAAGCGCCGGTGCAATGAGCGTCGGAGTGTTTGACCGCGCAGACATGAAAGCCCAGCCGGTAACACCGACGAAAAACTTGAAGGTGATCATCGATGGGATGGTTACCGCGGCATCGCCTCAAATGAGTGTCGATCTAAGTGTCGATGACATAAAAAATACGGTGAATCTTGACGTCAACAATCAGCAATATTCGGTCCCGATCGCGGCCGATGAATTTTCCGACCAACTGATTGCGGATCAGGGGAATGATCCGAGTAACCCATTTGTATCATTTCTCGCCGCCGCCAATCAAAGCACGAACGTCGACCTATCGAAGAGCGATCTCGATCCTGCAACGATTAAACAGATTAAGAGTCGATCTTCGCTGCCGGAAGACTTCCCAGCATTTCGACTCCAAAACATGATTGTTCCTCAGGGAAGCATTTTGGTGATCAGTGATACCATCGAGGGAACTGGAAGCCTGAATGCGAATATTTCTGAACTGACGATCAATAATCCAACTGACTTCTGGCTGATTCTGGACGGCATCAATAGTCCTGGTAATCCGCAGGCCGGCGAGATTGTACTTCGGAAAACCTCTGGGGAGATGTTTGATGACGCTCCCGATAAGCTTGATCTGCAACCTGCCGAAAACCCCACACCGACGATCACTGTCTCCTTGACCTCAAGTGACGACAGTCCAAACACACATTCCCCGCCGGGATTGGTTATTTCAGGCGCTCTCAATGCACCCTCCAGCGATGTCACGCTCTCGAACCAAAATGGTCCGATCATCGAACTTGCTCCGATCAATGCCAGATCCGTGACAATCAGTTCTCCCAATTCAGCTTTCGTCGTGGACATTCCCAATGCCTATTGGGGCGCCGGAGGTGATTTTGGCCCAGCATTTGAACAGGCTGCCAAATTAAACCCATTGCATCCGCCGGCAGATGATAACGCAAGTACGACGACTGCATATCCGCAATATCCGCAATATCGGCTTGGCAACACACCTTTTCGACCGGGCTGGAAACAACAACAACAAGGCGAATACACCGCGTGGGATGCTAATCTCTTGGCAACCGCCGCTGCGGATAGCCTGTATGCCGGCTCCCAGCCGAATGATTTGAGCGATTTCGCCAAGTTTCTCACCGATCAAAACGCAGTTCTTTTTGGCAATTGTCGTTACATCGCAGCTGGTTGCGACAATTCTTCCCAAGGAGCGGCAAGCCATGTCGGTAGCGGGCGCGGCTTTCTAAAAAATGAAACTTCTTCAACTTACCAAGCAAGCGACGGCACCGACTATCCGCTTGTCGTGCCCAGCTTGCCCGTTGAGGCGATGGGCTGGACTGAATCGGTCAGTCAGCAATTGACGGGTAGCGTCACCGCAGCCCAGCTCTTCATCAATGCGGAAACAATCGATGTCAACGCGCCCATCAACATCGGCAAGCTGCACAACCTATCGATCATCTTTGATGAGGCATTAGGCACAAAACTTGCTCTCTATCGCATCGACTACCAGATCGGACTCGAGCCCAATCCACTGTATGAGATCCCAGGCATTGGCGCGCAGGCGTCCGACATCTCAGCGACTTATGATGCGCGTACCAATGATATCACGCTCTCTGCTGTCAATTCAGCCGCACACATGACCGCGTTTTTAGAAGGGCAGATTATTTCTACCCTCGAAGGATCGCTGATCAATATGATGGGAGGCTTGGGACTGGCAAGTATTCAGAACAACTCAGGCATCCCGCTAATCCTCAATGATATTGACTCGGGAACAGCCGCAGTCCGAGCAAACGTAGAATTCCGTGATCATCTCAGCGGTATTAACACGCGTTACGAATATCGAGTCAATGAGGGAGTTGCGGTTTACACGACAACTGCCGGAGACAATTATCCAGAGACTCCGGACGCCGTCCAGCAATTCGACTCGGTCCAATATCAGCCGGTGCCAGGTACTCTCCTGTCCAACGTAGAAGAACAGGATGTGTTTCGCACTTTTGGCGAGCTCTCTGTTTCTGAGGACGGGGAGGATGAAGCCTGGAGTCCTAACGGAAGTTGGAACTTTGGCGAAGTGCATACGGTCGGGTTCGACGACTTTCTCTTCGTCAATCCGGCTCAAGAGAAGTCAAGCTCGGAGTATCCGCTTAGCTTGACGACGACCACCAACCAGGCCAGTGCAGCTTGGCTAACAAAACCGCTTGATATTACGCGAGATTTCACCGTTTCCTTCCATTACGAGAGCCAACCTGGCAATACCAATGACATCGCGGATGGCATCACCTTTGCCTTCCAAACCCAACAACCTAGAAACGACCTCGTAGGAAAACCGGGTGGCAATCTCGGTTATGTTGGTCTCACCGATCCAACGGCGGCCTACCAGATTAATCTTTTCGAATCGAATACCCGCGGCACCAATTTCGTGACGAAGAATACAAATGAATCCTATCAGAACACCTCTCCAGTCGAATTATGCTCAACCGACCACAAACATCGGACCCTGCAGGTTCAGTTGTACTACAACGCAGAGGAACACAAGGTTTATGAGACGCTAACGCAAGGAAGCAATGGCGTTTACACGAATTCTTACGAAGCAAATCTGCAAGAGACATTTGATAACAAGACAGTCTACGTCGGATTTACTGGCGGTACAGGAACGCAGGACTCGAAACAATCCATCAAGAATTTCCTGCTGGCTTACGACCCGTCTCACAGCAGTCCGAACATTCAGAGTGGTACGCCTTGGCAAGTGGGTGACATTTCCACCGTGCAGGGTTTCAGCGACTTCACCGCGGTCGCAGCAACACCTTTCACGGCCGATGTAAGAGCGGACTCGATTCAGCTTACGGATGGGGAGGTGGATACGGCAACCGCCGCTTGGCTGGATCGGAAAATACCAACCGGTTTTGGATTTACGTTAGATTTCACCTATCAGGCCGACGGTACGAAAGCCGCAGATGGAGTCGCTCTCGTCTTTCAGAATCAGGGCAAAAAAGCCGTCGGCAACTCCGGTGGCAGTCTTGGCTATGAAGGCATCACCGGTGAGACGGCGGCTTACAAGATCAATATTTATGAGCAGAATCAGAGCGGGACGCTGTTTACCACGAGCAGTTCGCCAAATAACAATTATCTGTCAACGGACCCGGTGAAACTCGCCTCTGGCAACCCGATTCAAATCAACCTCATTTACGATCCAATCAGTCAAACCATCACGGAAACGCTCGTCGATACCATCAGCAAGACCTCTTACCAACGCAAGCATCAAAACGTCGACTTGTCGGACGTGGGCTCCACGACTTTTATAGGATTCACCGGTGGCAGCGGCGGCGAAACGGCCATCCAAACGGTCAGCGACTTTCATTTGACGTTCCTGCAAGGATTTGATGACTTTACCGGTGGCATCGGCAAACCGTTTACCTCGGCAGCGGGTAAAAGCGCACAGGTCACTGCGACGGTCAACACCAACCAAATTGAGCTAACCAATGGTGAAGCGGTGATTGCAACCGCTGCTTGGCTGAGCCAACCCATTCCAATCGACAAAGATTTCCGGGTTGGTTTCACCTATGAGGGCAGTGGCGAATCAGACGGTATCGCCCTCGTCTGGCAAAACCAGGGGCTTAAGGCTGTAGGAAACAACGGAAGCAGCCTGGGTTTTGTTGGCATCACTGGCAATACAGCTGCCTACCAGATGAATCTTTACAATTATGCGCAAGGCAGTAACCTGATCACCGGCACGAACTTTGTCACGACCAATACTTCCGGCGATTACCGTGCGACCGGCGACGTCAAATTGAATTCGGGAAATCCGATCAAGGTTCAACTCGCGTATGATGCCGATCAGAAAAAACTGACCGAAACTCTCGCCGACCCGACAGAAGGCACGTCCTATCAGCACATCTATGACGACGTCGATTTCTCCTCGAGCTTGGGTGCCTATGAAGCCGTGATGAACGGCAATTTTGAAACGAATGCTGATCGTTTCACGGTGTGGCCCGGGTATATCGGCGGAGAAAACCCCGACGAAATTGCCGGTTGGACAGGCAGCGGACTCTATGGAATCAATCCCATTGCCGACGGTAACGCCCCGTTTCGTGATAACGGTAACAACAAGACACACGTCGCTTTTCTGCAGGGAGAAAGTTCACTCGAACAAACGATCACCAATTTCGAAGTGGGCACGAATTACACCCTGGGGATCGATTTCAATTCCCGAGAATGGGGTGGAGCTTTTCCAATTGGCAAGGTGTATGTGAACGATGTTTGGATTGGAAATCTTACCGGTGGGTCGAATAACAACACTCAGGTAATCCCCGTCGGAGGAAATAATTCCTGGTATAACGTCGACCTGCCATTCCCGGCGAATTCCGACGTAAACACGATTCGTATCGAATCGATGCCAAGTGACGAGGGTGACACAACCCTACTCATTGACAACGTCACGTTGACCCTTTCCACAAAAGCAGACAGCGCTTACCTAGGATTTACTGGCAGCAGTGGATCGGGCACGGCAAATCAGAAGGTTAGTGATTTCAGCTTGGCCGTCGACACCGATCCACTCGGCGATCTTGATCCGATCAACGGATTCACGAGCTTTAACCAAGGTATTGGCAAGAATTCGGTCAAGGCCAAGGTCAAGCCAAACCAGATTCAGCTAACCGACGGCACTCCGTCGATTGCGACGGCCGCTTGGCTGCGATCTCCGGTCCCCACCACAGAAAGTTTCGAAGTCGGGTTCACATATACGGCTGGTGGTGATCAGGCCGCAGACGGAATTGCGTTGGTCTGGCAAACCCAGGGGCTCAATGCGGTCGGAGCTGAGGGAGGCTACTTGGGTTACGTCCACGAAACTAATGCTGATGACATCTTCGGCAACAAAGCCGCCTATCAAATCAATCTTTACGATTATGCGCAAGGCACTGAGCTGATCACCGGCACGAATTTTGTCGTCGGTGATTACTCGATGAAATACAAGTCGACTGACAAGGTTAACCTCGCTTCCGGAAATCCGATCAAGGTCACACTGGTCTACGACGCGGAAAAAAACACCTTAACAGAAACCCTCCTCGATACCATCACGAATGAAAAATCTGAGCGTCCCCATGACGTTGACCTAGCTTCCGCGTTAGGACAGGACCGTGCTTACCTCGGGTTTACTGGCGGCAGCGGAGCGTCGACGGCGATCCAGGTCGTTAGCGATTTTCATTTCGCACTGAAATCTCAGGCTCAATACGATTTCCATGAAGATCTATCGGCTTCCCTGATTGGAGCAGCGCCGACCGTTGGCGTGCCCTATTCCAGCGAGGACATTGATCCCCAGAATTATCCCTTCCCTGAGGCCTACAAGACCCAACTGACAACGAGGGTTCGGGCAGATCATCCGATCGGAATCGATTTCTCGCAGATTCGAACGGGGAATCTGCAGATTGGAACGGATAGCGACTTAACGCTCAATGGTCGCATCCGCCTTCCGGGGAACGTACAGATTTCAAGTGGTGGTTCGATCGCAGCAGGCTCCAGTGGATCGGTCTCCGGGCAGAATGTGACGCTAATTGCCAAAGGGAACGATGCGACGATTGGTGCGGAGAATGCCCCGCTAAAGCTATCCCTCACTGACGGATCCCTGACCGCTGTGGGTCTACAAGGAATTTATATTTCCTCACCGGGTGATTTGCCTGTCAACTTAGTTGTGAATGAACCGGTCGTTGCGGGATTCGCAGAGGGAGCCGAAAGTTGGTCGACCGTCAACAAGACGCAACCGTTAACAGGTTTGCAGGACTTTGTGATCCGGGGGAACGCTACCTTCGTCGACGGAGAGTCCCTAACGCTGTCCGACAACACGATGGCAAAGGCTTCGGCTGCCTGGTATCCCCATGAGATTTCTACGGCAAAGTTCAACGTTTCGTTTACCTATCAGGCAAGCGGCGACATGGAAGCGGATGGAGTCGCCTTCGTTCTTCAGAACCAAGGCACCCATGCACTAGGTGAAAACGGCAGCAGACTAGGTTACGTCGGGATTCCGGGCAACAAAGCTGCCTACCAAATGAACCTTTACAATTATGGACAAGGCTCTGAGCTGATCACCGGCACCAATTTCGTGACGACCGATACTTCGGCAAGCTACCATGCGACAGGCGAAGTCGATTTAGCCTCAGGCAATCCGATCGATGTGCAACTGTTTTTTGATTCCGAACATCAGACGGTCATCGCGTCGCTCAAGGATACAGCCACCGACAAATCCTACTCCCACACTTATACCGACATTGAATTACCCTCCTTGCTCGGTAAGACAGCCTGGTTCGGCTTCACGGGAGCCACCGGATCTGGCACCTCGATTCAAACGATCTCCAATTTCGAATACCAATCTGAACTGCCATTGCTGTTTGGCCCGGAGTTGACTCTAACCTCTTCATCAGGAATTTCTCAACAGGCGAGTGCTGCTTGGCTGACGGAGACCGTTAAGACAGACACGCCGCTTCGAATCGAGTTTGTTTACCAGGCGGATGTCGAACAAGCAGGCGGCATAGGTGCGCAAGGCGGAACGGCATTGGTTTGGCAAAACGAAGGCCCCAACGCGATTGGAAATACCAGTGAGGCGAAATACCTGGCTTATCACGGTATCGTTGGTAACTCCGCTGCCTATCAAATTAATCTCGACGACAACTGGACCGTCGGAACCCAGTTCGCCACGAACGGCAAATACGGCTCCTATCAGTCAACCGGCGATGTCGATCTTGCAAGCGGCCATCCGATCAAGATTTCGTTGACCTACGTTCCGTCCACGAGCCATCTCGTCGAATCGCTGCTGGATCTGAAAACCGGTCAGAGTTGGCAGACGAAGCATTCCGTCAACTTGGAACAGGTTCTCGATGCGAAAGAAACCTATTTCGGATTTACCGCTGCGAGCAGTGAGCGTGTAGGCCAAAAAGCAGTCGATCTACTTGTTATCAACGATGTGGAATCTCTGGGCGAGATCGTTTTGACTGCCAAGGGCAACATCATTGCTCAAACTGACGATTCGCTCATCCGCGCCGGTGTCTTGACGTTGAATTCGAACAGCGGTGCGATCGGTACGAAGGAAGTCCCGCTGCGGGTGCAATTGGATTCGCAAACACTAGAGAATGGCACCATCCAGGGAGGCATTCTTAATGCGACGGCGCAGCAAGACATTACCGTGTTGCAGCCGACAGACGACTTGCGAGTCGGCAAGATACAAACGCCAGGAACCGTCCAACTAACGACGATGGCAGGCCGTATATTAGATGGACTCTCTCTTGATTCCGCAGAGCTTAATCGATTCGAGTTAACCCCAGAGCAGCGGCAGGAAGTTCTCGGATTTTTGAGCAGTAAGCCAGAGAATCCGGTCAAGGATAACGTCTCTAGCTTCGAAGCAGCTGTCAATGCGAGATACTTGATGTATTGGAGATTGACTCCGCCTGTAACGATCGACCCATCTCCCACGTGGAATGCGTGGGATCCGGGTGATTGGGGCGAGATCGTCACGATCACCGATCCACAGGGTATCTCCCGACAGATCTATCAGTTAACTTCGACCGGAATTGAAGCACTTCGCCCCGTGTATGAAATGGCAAGTGAGGAACAAATCCCGGCGTCGGATTCTGAGGTTCAGCAATGGGCCGACCTGACCTGGCAACAGTGCATCACTCGATTTGCCGACCCACTGGCGTTCGGACCGAACTGGGACAGTCGTCCTCAGTTCCTCCAGTACGACGGAGAGTATCTGTACAAAGCTTCCGACGAAACGGTCGCCAGCATTGCGGCTGCGACCGTCAATCCGGACAATCTAATGACGTTTGTATCCGAAGATGCCCTCGCCTCCCCATCAGTGATTCCACTGTTACCCATCCAAACGAACATTCAGGCCGGAAATCTAGAATTAAACTCCACGGATTCAATCGGTCTCTACCAGGAGACCATTGAGATCAGCCTAGATGCCATCGCAAATCAGGAACTGACGGTCGAAGAAAAAGAGATCCTGCGTACTGCCAGTAGGCCAGGCGAAATCCTCATCGTGGGTTGGAACGAACTCGGCGAAAAGGTTTATTACGAGGACCAACAACCGCCAAATAATGTCATACCAACGGCGTTACAAATTGCCTTTCATCGACCGCTCGTAACCGAGATTGCTTCTACCGGCAGTCTCTCCGCCACAGCAGATCAAAACATTTTGATCACGCAGCACAAGGGTGATCTCCAACTCAAGGAAGTCTCCAGCCATAACCAAGCACTCGTCCGTATCGAATCGGATGGCAACCTTGTCTCGTCTACAGGTGAAAAACCCGTAATATCCGCTGGCGACTTGAATCTGATTTCCGGCGGATCATTGGGAACCGCTGACGTCGCGCTCGATGTAGACGCTTCCGGACAATTCGACGCGGTTACCGAAGCCGATCTCTGGATCGCATCGAATTCGTCGCTCTCGCTGGGCGAGGTAATCGCCGAAGGCAGCTTAAACTTGCAGGTCGAGGGCTCCGTAACGGACGCTTTGGCATCGGAACGGAATTCATTCTCAGGGTTCAACGGAGATGGTACCGGCTGGACCGCCGATGAAACAGAAGGTTCCGTCGTCGTATCCGACGACACATTGGTTTTAACCAACGATGCAAACGCAGGGGGCGGGGATACGACCACTGGAAGTAATAGTCCCTACTCAAGCATAGCCAGCTTAGTAAAAGACGATTCGGTCAAGCTCAACGGCGACTTCCATATCGGCTTCATCTTTCAATCAGCAAGCCCAAGTCTCCGTTTCG